>DATFZA010000437.1:0-17062 GCA_035314765.1 Bryobacteraceae bacterium | reverse complement strand
CGAGATCGCGCAGAACATCGAAGCGCAGATGATTCGCGTGCCTACCGGTTCGCAGGATTACTATCCGGCGATGTATGGGCGGGTCAGCGCCATCGAACTGGGCCCCGCGGGCATTCGGCGTTCGAGCATCCCGGTCGATCTCGACGAACTCAACCAGCGCTTTGTGCTGGCTTATACCGGCGCGCCGCGCAACTCCGGAATCAACAACTGGGAGGTGACCAAGGCGTATATTGACGGCGACCCAGTGGTGCGCAAGAACTTTGAGCAAATCACCTCCATCGCTATTGCCATGCGCCAGGCTCTGGCGGCCGACAGGTGGGAGGAAGCGGGACGACTGCTGCGAGACGAATGGGCGCATCGCCGCAAGAACGCACCGGGAATCACGACTCCGTTGATTGACGAATTGATCAGGCGCGCCAGACGCGCCGGAGCGGTGGGGGCGAAAGTCTGCGGCGCCGGAGGCGGTGGATGCGTGCTGTTCCTTGTCCAACCAGACGCGAAGGCGCGCGTGTCGGCGCTGATCGCCCGGAACGGTGTAACCGTTCTTCCCGTGAAAGTGGCTCGCGGAGGGCTTACCATACAGACAAGCCGGCAAACAAGCCGGTAAGGCCATGCAAAAGCTGCGCGCCGCCTTAAGCGCCGCATTAAACAACGAACCATCTGTTTCCCTCGATCTGGCTGCCCTCGAGATGGCATCCATCGAGACTCCAGGACTAGAAGCGGAACCGTGGCTGGCGGAGCTGGATCGAATCGCCTCTGGCGTTGCCGATCGGATGAGGCGGGAAACCAGTGGCCCGGCCTTTATTCGCGTGGCGAACGGATATCTTTTTCACGAACTTGGTTTTCTGGGCAACCAGGCCGAATATAACGATCCGCGAAACAGTTGCCTCGATCAGGTGCTCACGCGCCGTTTGGGGCTACCGATTACGCTGTCGTTGATTTATATGGAAGTAGCCAGGCGTCTGGGCCGGCAGGTGTGCGGTATCGGGCTCCCGGGGCATTTCATCGTCCAGTACAACGATGGCGCAGTGAAAGCGTTTCTCGACCCGTTTCACGGCGGCAAGCTGCTCGATGAAAAGGATTGCCTCCAGCTCGCGCAGGACATCGCCGGAGTGGATGTTACGCGCGATCCCCGCCTGCTGCAGCCGGTAGACAAACGTTATATTCTGATGCGCATGTTGAACAACCTGCAGGCTGCGTATTTTCGCGCTCAGCAGTTTGAGAAGGCGTCCGCAACGTTAGATGTGCTGATCTCAGCGGCTCCCGAAGCGCACGATTACTACAAGGCCCGCGCCATCGCCCGGATGCACTTGCGTGAATTTCGGGACGCCAGCACCGATTTCAACGCGTATCTCCGGCTGGCTCCCAAAGCTGCGGACAAGGATGAAGTCCGGCGGCAACTG
This sequence comes from Bryobacteraceae bacterium, assembly GCA_035314765.1. Lineage (GTDB taxonomy): Bacteria > Acidobacteriota > Terriglobia > Bryobacterales > Bryobacteraceae > DATFZA01. The sequence goes on along the minus strand of DATFZA010000437.1, from coordinate 15,659 downwards.
AGTGCCATTCATCGCTGGCTCGGCGCGGTGAACTAAGATTGGATTGAGCACGGTGGGGCCGACGCCTCGTCGGCGCCGGACCCCTGGTCCGGCTCTTGCCAATACAACAGAAACGCAGGCCGACGGGGGCGTCGGCCGCGATCCAGGGGGATCGCCCCACATCGGATTGAGTAGTACTCCGCCCGCCAAACAGGTGAATTAAGAACAATTCACCCTTCCCGTGCTTGACAGAATCCGGTACGAGGAGGACTATGAGATTAACCGAAAAATAAAGCGTTCTACAGCTTAGATGAGCCTCCGTCGATCTCTTCTGTAGGGCTAATTTCGCAGGAGGTGGCCGTTGTCTATCTACTCCTTCTTGGATCCCGGTTGCGCTTACCCGCTACCGCCCAGCTTTCGCTTCGACGAGTACATCGAGACCGAGCGTGAACTCTGGGCGCTCTTTCCCGAGACCGATGGCAAGCGAGTGAACTTCGTCCAGGTTGGGCTCACCGCCACCATCTACACGGAAATCGCCGACGACCACTCGGAATTGGCAACCGATCAAATCTATCTGCTGATGCCATGCCCCGATCTGACCATGCGGCCGATCCGGATGGAGGCTTGCCGCCGTCTGACGCTGAGCGAGTATCGCATGGGCCACTTGACTGCGGTTAAGCTCATGGGCAGGGTGAGCGAAGCCGGTGCGCTGATGCGGGATATCGGTTGCGAAATACTGGGTCCCGAAGTGATGGAAGAAGTGGAAAGCCGGCTGCGCGAGAACGACTCGCAGGGGTAGTTTTCACTTCAGCCCCTGGGCTCGACCGCCATCCGCATCCCGTACTTGGTCCGCAACGTGATAATGGGTTGCGGCTCCACGCGTTGAGCCGGATCCAGGCGTAGTTTCCAGCGTTGCGCGAAAGCAGCCAGGATCAGCACGCCTTCCATCCACGCAAAGCGCTCTCCGATACAGAGACGCGATCCCCCGCCAAACGGGAAATAGGAAAATTGAGGCCGGGCCTTCTTGGCCTCCGGAGTCCAGCGCTCCGGATCGAAACGTTCCGGCTCCGGATAATACTTCGCGTTGCGGTGCATGACATATGGGCTGACAATCACGATCGATTTGGGCCCAATCTCGACGCCACCGAGTTGCACCGTTTCCCTAGACATCCGTCCGATGCCCCAGACCGGCGGGTAGATCCGCATCGACTCGGCGAGCACCATCTCGGTGTAGCGCAAGTTTGCTAGATCGTCATAGCCGGGTTGGCGTCCTTGAAGAATCGAGTCGATTTCGGCATGCAGCAGAGCTTCACATGCCGGGTTCTGCGACAGCAGATACCAGGTCCAGGTGAGGGCGTTCGCCGTGGTTTCGTGACCCGCCAGAAACAGGGTTAGGGCTTCGTCGCGAATCTGCTCATCCGACATGCCGCCAGTGCCTTCCTCGTCCTGCGCCAGCATCAGCATGGACAACAGATCGCCCTGGTCATGCACGCCTCTCGCCCGGCGCTGGTGGATCATGCCATAGATGATGTCGTCCAGCACTTTGCGTCCCCGTTCAAAGCGGCGCACGCGAGGGAGCGGGAGCTTCTCCACATATTCGGAGAACGGCATCAGCAGCATGTCGAACATCTCCAGCACGCTGGTCAAAGCTTCTCCGACTTCCGCCGCTTCACCCTCGACGTCGGCGCTGAAAAGCGTCTGGCCCACGATCGAAAGTGTCAGCCGCATCATCTCCTTTGATATGTCGAGCGTGCTGCCCGCCGTCCAACGTTCGCGGGTACGCATCGCCAACTCAACCATGACCTGGCTGTAGGCGATGAGGCGGTCGCGATGGAAGGCGGGCTGGACCAGACGCCGCTGGCGCAGGTGAAAACTGCCTTCGCTGGTCAGCAATCCCTCACCCAGCAGAACCCGCGCCCGTTGCAAAGCGCGGCTCTTGGTAAATTTCCGATCCTGAATCACCAGGACCTGGCGAATGAGTTCAGGATCGTTGACAAAGTAAACATTGGCTGGCCCCAGTTTGTAGTAGACGATATCGCCGTAATCCCGCACGAGCCCGGTCAGAAATTTCAAGGGATTACGGCGAAAAGCCGCCATTTGGCCGATGATCGGCGGGTTGCGGGGGCCCGGGGGACGCACAGTCAGGGTAGCCACGATTCTATTATCTGACGTAGGGCGATCCCCCGTTGCGTCACCACCCTGTTCCTTGAAGCCCCACTACAATGAGACCGATGCGCTTCTTGGGGATTGATTTCGGTTGGGAGAACAAGCCAAGCGGCCTGGCGGCGCTCGAATGGAACGGCCACTCCCTTCATTTGGTCGCCTTCGATCGCCTGGCTGAGATCAAAGACATTCTACGCTGGGTCGACCAACACTCGACCGCGGACACGGTAATCGGCGTGGATGCTCCGCTGGTGATTCCCAATCGCACCGGCATGCGCGGCGCCGACAAGCTGGCGCATTCCCACTACGGCCGCTATCATGCAGGCTGCTATCCAGCCAGCCGGGAGCGGTCCTTTTGGAAGCGCACCACTGGTCTTGCCGCGCAACTCAAGAAACGCGGTTTTGCGCATGGCGATCAATTAGCCGCACGGGCCGTTGGACGGCACCAGATTGAAGTGCATCCGCACGCCGCTACCGTACAGCTGTTCGGACTCGATCGCATTGTCAAATACAAAAAGGGAACGCTGGCCGCGCGGCGCGCCGGACTGGAACGGCTGCGTGGCTTGTTACTCGAGCGCCTGCCGCGTCTGACACCGCGCCTGGCGCTGGATACGCTTCCGGAAATCCCAGAGAGCGGGCCAGCGTTGAAGGATCTGGAAGATCGATTGGACGCGTTGATCGCCGCCTATGTCGCCGCGCATTTCTGGTACTGGGGGCAGGAGCGCAACCATGTTCTCGGCGCCGCGGCGGATGGATACATCGTCGTGCCGCACCGGCAAGACTACGCGCGAGCCGAACTCCTGGAGTCTGAAGCCGCGCCCGATCCGTTCGTCCAGTTTGAGCGCTGGTTCGCCGACGCTCGTGCGGCGGCCATCCCAGAGCCCAACGCGATGACGCTGGCCACCGTGGACGCGACCGGCCAACCCAACGCGCGCATTGTGCTGTTGAAAGGCGCCGATAAACGTGGCTTCGTTTTCTACACCAACTATGAAAGCCAGAAGGGCTGTGAGCTTGCTTCCAACCCGAATGCCGCCTTGGTCTTTTATTGGCCCGCGCTGGAACGCCAGGTCCGCATCACCGGCGCGGTGAAGAAGGCGTCGCAAGCCGAATCGGACGCCTACTTTCACAGCCGTCCGCGTCTGAGCCAACTCGGTGCTTGGGTTTCCAAACAGAGCGCGGTGATTGACGGCCGTCAACAACTCGAAGAAGGCATGCAACAGTTGGAGCGCGACTATGCGGGCCGGACGCCTCCGTTGCCGCCATTCTGGGGTGGGTACCGGCTCACTCCGGTGACGATTGAGTTTTGGCAAGGGCGTCCCAGCCGCTTGCATGACCGGCTTCTTTACACGCGCGGCAAGAACGGAGTATGGAAACGGGAGCGCCTCTCGCCGTGAGGGTCATGATCGGGCTCCGGCTACACGTCCTTGCGGATGCTTCGATCAATTTGCATCAACTCTATCGGTGCGCCGTTCACTTCAATGAAGGCGACCAGGACACCGCGGCTTGGACTATTGGGTTCGATGATTACTTTTTGGCCCTGGATGGAAGCTTGCAGGTCGTCCACCTCGAACGCAACATGGGCAACGGTCTTCACTAGGGTCGGAACGGGCGCGTCCTCCCAGTATCTCTGCCATTGGATGCCGAACGGGTTATTCTTGTGGTCGCTGACGGTGACCTTGAGGTGAGGGAGCGGGATCTCACCCTCGAATGGGGCCGTGGTAGGAATGCCGACGTGGTTGTACTTCATCATCTCAGTGCTCCGCGCTTCTCGCCCCAGCAGTTTGGGCGCTTACCGATTCCTGCTCGCCGTTCGCCGATAGCGCCTCGCGGTCAAAGCGAATTGCGTTTACGCTCAACACATGGTACTCGACCGATTCGCGACTCTAGCAACGGTTGCGGGTGGGACCATCGTGGTTTCCGGCCTTCTTCTGATGCTCAATAATTTGCATGTTGTCGCCATGAGTGAGCTATGGACTTTCTGGCCGCTCGTTCCGGTGGTTCTCGGCTTGGCGCATATCGCGGACTCACACACGCCTTTCAGTCTCGTTTGGGGAGGGCTGGCGGCCGCCATTGGCGCGCTGCTTTTTCTCGATAAGCTGGATCTTGTCACGCTGGATTTCAATTATGTTTGGCCGATGATCGTGGTTGCTTTCGGCATCACAATGTTCTGGAAGGCGCAGGACGCGCGGCGATCGAGCTAGCGGGCACGCGTCTGCCTAACGCATCACCGCGCGCTCGCCGGCACAGCAGCCTCGCTGAAAATCGTCGCTGGCGCCTTCCAACCACCAAAGACCTCTTCCAGCCGCCCGGCAATCGCCAGCGCCACATCCTCCCGTTGAGGCCGAGCCACGATTTGCACAGCGATGGGCAAGCCAGCGGATGACTCACCGCAGCGCACCACCGCTGCCGGCAGGCCGGCAACGTTGTACGCCATGGTGTAACTGAAACCACGAAAATTGCCGTCGAGCGTCGAGGTTCCGTGCGGCAGAGCCGGCTGAGAGTACGCCGGGCAGACTATCGCGTCGTACTTCTGAAAGAATGCAGCCATCTGCGCGCGATATGCGTCCCACTCCCCCCAATATTTCCGGAAGCCGGCCAGATCGGTCCGGTACGCCTCCAATTTGTCCAGCCATCCGGTCAACAAAGGATGGACTCGGGTAGATCCGATTTCGGCCAGATACGCGCGCACGCCATCGCCGCCGTCCGCGCCGAGGATCTTCATTTCCAGATCGTACGCGTTGGCGATGCAAGCGGGGCGATCTTCCACCGCCGATAATTCACGCGCCGCGGCGCGCACCAGAGATGCCACTTCCTCCGTGGCAGCGACGAAACCGTTATTGGAGTGAAAAGCGATCTTTAGACCATCGATGCTGTCCAAAGGCGTGAACGGCGCCAGCAGCCCCATCGTCAATTGTAAATCTTCCACGCTCCGGGCCATGGGCCCGATCTGCCACAGCGACTCGATCCACCCGCCCGCGGGCGGAAAATGTCCTTCGCGCGGCAACCTTCCGGAAGTCGGCTTGAGGCCCGCAATCCCGCAGAACGCCGCGGGTAGCCGGACGCTTCCCGCGCAATCGCTGCCCAATCCCATCGGCGAACCACATGCCGCAATAAGCGCCGCCTCTCCGCCGCTGCTTCCGCCGCAAGTGCGGGTCACGTCGTAAGGATTGTTGGTGCGGCCGAACAGCAGATTGTCGCTTTCAAACGCGAACAGTAAATCCGGAAGATTGGTCTTGGCGATGGGGATCGCTCCGGCGGCGCGCAGGCTCGCAATCAGAGCGGCGTCCGAGGTGGACGGCGCAGCATTGCCACGGCCCATGGTCCCCGCTGTGCACACTACGCCGGAGAGTTCAAGCGAGTCTTTGATGCTGAAGGGAACGCCGTGAAGCGGGCCGGGTATGGCCGATCGGCCGGCGTCGCGCGCCTCCGTCAAAGCCCTGTCTGCAAACACTTCCGTCGCGGCGTTGAGAGCGGGATTTATCTCCGCGATCCGCACCAGATACGCCTCAATCAGCTCTTCGGATGATATTTTGCGCTCGCGGATCAGTTTGGCTTGTTGGGTGGCGGAGAGAGAAAGGACATCGTGCATGTCCCTCTAATTATCGGCGATGTCTTACCGCGATATGTGCTCGGAGCGCACTTCGGCATGGTGCCGGACGTCGATTCCTTTTACCAGGAACAGCACATCTTCGGCGATATTGGTGGCGTGATCGGCGATGCGTTCCAGGTCGTGGACGATGAACATTACATCCACGGCGCGCGGCACAGTGGTGCTTTCCGCTTGCATAAACTCCACCAGTTCTTTGTAAGCCGCGTCTTGCAAACTGTCCACTTCGTCGTCCGCGGTCAGCACGCTGCGCGCCAGTTGCTCGTCGCGGGAAATCAACGCATCAATGCTCTTCCGCACCATGGCTTCCGCCAAGCCAGCCATGCGCGGAATGTCCACCAGCGGCCGGATGGGCGGCTCCCGCATCAAGGCCAGGGCGCGCTCGGTGATGTTGACCGCCAGGTCGCCCATGCGCTCCAGATCTCCGTTGATTTTGATGGCGGCCGTGAGAAATCGCATGTCGCGCGCCATGGGTTGGTATAGCGCGAGCAGGCGCGTCGCCAGTTCGTCAATCTCGATATCACGCTGGTTGATTTGCGCTTCTTTCCACAGCACTTCCTTGGCTTGCTGCTCGTCGCGATCCACCAACGCAAGAACGCTTCCGTGAATGGCCGATTCCACTAACCCAGCCATTTCGAGCAGCCGTTTCTGCAACTCGTCGAGTTCTTCCCTGAAATGGACCACCGTATTGCTCCTTGCAACCAGATACTCAGCCGAAACGGCCGGTGATGTAGTCTTCCGTTTCCTTGTGCGCCGGGCGCTTGAAGATCACTTCGGTCTTATCGAATTCGATCAGCTTGCCCAGCAGGAAGAATCCGGTGAATTCGGCGATGCGCGCGGCCTGTTGCATGCTATGCGTGACAATCACCTGGGTACATTGGTCGCGAAGACTGAACAGCAGGTCCTCGATTTTGGCGGTAGCGATGGGATCGAGCGCCGAGCAGGGCTCGTCCAGCAGAAGGACCTCCGGATCGACGGCCAGCGCACGGGCAATGCAAAGCCGCTGCTGCTGTCCCCCGGACAACGAATACGCGGATTCGTTCAGCTTGTCCTTCACTTCATCCCACAACACGGCGCGGTGGAGGCTATGTTCCACGATTTCGCTCACCGGCCGTTTGCCAGCCAGCCCGTTCACTCGCACGCCATAAGCGACATTGTCGAAAATCGATTTCGGAAATGGGTTGGGGCGCTGAAACACCATGCCCACGCGCCGCCGCAGTCCGGTAACGTCCATGTCCAGCACGTTCTGGCCGTCCAGTGTCACCTCGCCGTCGTAACGCGCCGTCTTGATCATGTCGTTGATGCGGTTGAGCGTCCGCAAGAATGTCGACTTGCCGCATCCGGAAGGACCAATCAGCGCGGTGATCCTTTTCTCGGGAATCGCGAGGTTGATCGAATGCAGAGCCTTGAAGTTCCCGTAATAGAAATCGAGGTTGGTGGTCTGCAGCTTGGTCTTCGACACGGGCCGGGTATCCTCCGTTGCGGGGGGTAGCGGGAGACTCACTTGTGCTTGTTGCTCGTTCCTAACGCGCGATTCCGGTGAACTCATAACTCAATTATCCCCTCTGGGCGGACGCTCCACGAGACAATACCCAGCGCGCGGCAATATTGGCAACCAGCACCATGGTCAGCAACACCAGTCCCGCGGCCCACGCCTGACGGTGCCAATCCTCGTAGGGCGAAATGGCGTGAGTATAGATCATAACCGGCAGCGATGCGGTGGGTTGCCTCAATCCCGTCGCCCAGAATTGATTGTTCAGAGCCGTAAACAGCAGGGGCGCCGTTTCGCCGGCAATGCGCGCTATTCCGAGAATCATGCCCGTGGCGATACCTTGCATCGCGGCCGGCACGATGACGGAGGTGATGGCTTTGGTTTTGCTGGCGCCCAGCGCCAGTGCGCCTTCGCGCAACGGATTGGGAACTGCCCGCAGAAAATGTTCCGTGGTCTTCAACCCGATCGGAATCAGCATCAGACTGAGCGCGAAACCACCCGCCCAGACCGAGAAACTCTTCATCGGCACCACGATCACGGTCCATGCAAAGATTCCAATCACGATCGACGGGACGCCATTAAGCAGGTCGGCTGTGTACCGCACCAGAAACGGAAAGGTCTTGCCGCCAAACTCGGCCAGATAGATCCCGCCGATAAAGCCGACGGGGATTCCAATCAGCGTCGCGATGCCGATCATGATCAAACTGCCCACAATGGCATTCGCCATTCCCCCGCCGGTCTCGCCAGGGGGAAGAGGCAGTTTGGTAAAGAAATTCCAGTCCAGTGAACTGGCGCCGTGATAGACCAGATACGACAGTATGAGGAACAGCGAAGAGACGGTGATGATCGTACAGACGCCAGTCAGTCCCAACATCACGTTGTTGACAATGTTTCTGCGCTGGCGGCGGTCCATCAGTGCTTGGTTCCCTTTCCGGCTGTCGCCACAATCAACAGTTGCGCGCCCGCATTGATAATCATGGTCAGCAAAAACAAAACCAGGCCCAGTTCCACCAGCGCGCTCAAATACATGTCGCCGGTCGCTTCTGTAAATTCGTTGGCAATCACCGCCGCGATGGAATAACCGGGCGCGAACAAAGACGGACTGATTTTTGGCGTGTTTCCGATCACCATCGTCACCGCCATTGTCTCCCCCAAGGCTCGCGCCAGTGCCAAAAAGACAGACCCGATGATGCCCAGCCGCGCATACGGAAGGACTACCTGATAGGTGGATTCCCATTTGGTGGCCCCGAGAGCCAGAGCGGCTTCCCGCTGTTCACGCGGAACCGCCATCAAGGATTCACGCGAGATGGAAATGATATAGGGAAAAATCATCACGGCGAGCGTCAAACTGGCGGTGAGAAATCCCACCCCGTAAATCGGCCCGGAAAATACCGGCAGAAAGCCCAACACGTTCTGTATGCCTGGCTCGACGTAATCCCGCATGAGCGGAACGATGGTGAATATGGCCAACAGACCGAAGATAACGCTGGGTACCGCAGCCAGCAATTCAATGAGAAACGTGAATACATTGGACCAGCGAGGAGAGGCTAACTCCGCCAGATAGATGGCCGCTCCCACTCCCAGCGGTACGGAAATCAGCAGGGCTACGAACGAAGTCACGACGGTGCCATAGATAAACGGCAGCGCTCCGAACTGCTCGGCGTTGGGATCCCAGATTTGCGTAAAAAAGAAAGCCAAGCCGAATTTTCCCCGCGATGGGCCACAGCGGATCCACAACTCGTAGACCAGCAACACCGTAATCAGGAAAACGCTGGCTGCAAAGATCAAGGTGATCAGGTGCGTAACCTGATCACCGTCTCGCATCTTTTCAAGATAAGTCCGCGTCCTCCGCGAGGGAGGCACGGACGTCACAAAATTACTCGCCATGGGACTGTTTTATTGAATCGAGTTGATCTGCTTCTGTTCCATCGCCACTACGTTCTTCGGCAAGGGCGCATAGCTCAAGCTCGCGGGATCTTTTTGACCCGTGGTGAGCATCCACTTGAGGAACTCCTTAACTGTCTCACGCTTCGCTGCATCGTCTATCTTGCTCGGGATCAGCAGCCAGGTGAACGTGGAAATCGGGTAGGCGTTGGGGCCCTGCGCATTCGTAATGGATACGCGGAAATCTGCCGGCATGCTCTTGGCCGCGCCGGCGGCCGCGTCCGTTACCGTGGTTAAGTCGGCCTTGAGAAACTTGCCCGCGGGGTTCTTCACATAGCCGTACGGCATTTTGTTTTGTACCGCATAGATCAACTCTACGTATCCGATCGAGTTCGGAGTCTGTTTCACCAGGCCGGCCACGCCTTCATTCCCTTTTCCGCCCAATCCAACCGGCCAATTCGGTGAAGTGCCAGGACCGACCTTGGTTTTCCACTCACTGCTTACTTTTGACAAGTAGTCCGTAAATACGAAAGACGTACCGCTGCCGTCGGAGCGATGCACTACCGTGATCGGCTTGCTCGGGAGCTTTACGCCCGGGTTATCTTTGACCAGTCTGGCATCGTCCCACTTCGCGATCTGGCCCAAGTAAATGCCCGCCAGGGTCTCTCCGCTGAATTTCAAGTCTCCCGATACGCCTTCGACATTGTAGGTTGGCACCACGCCGCCGAGCACTGTGGGGAAGTGCAGAACTTTTACCTTTGCCTTGCTCAACTGCTCGTCGGTCATCGGCATATCGGACGCGCCAAAGTCTACCGTCCCTTCCGTCAGTTGCCGGATGCCGCCGCCTGAACCGATGGCTTGATAGTTGATCTGGGTTCCTGCCTTGACTTTGGAATAGTCGTTAAACCACTTCTGATAGATCGGCGCCGGGAAGGTGGCGCCGGCCGCGTTGATCGACTCCGCGGAGGCGGTTGCCGCCAACAACCCCGTGCTGATCAGAACTGCCTGAATCGCTTTGTTCATCGGAACATACTCCTGTTTGATGCGTTTCGTCGTCTCAGTGTCGCACTCGCCCATTACATTTCCGTTAACATGCGCCAACGGAAGCATAAAGAATGCGGAAAGGTTGGGGCCGCGCACACCCGACGCCTTGCCGAGCATAGCGGTGCTTTGTTAGTGATGAATGAGTATGTTGTTAATATCCGGTTACAAACCGGCTACGGGTTCTACCCGGCAAACCGCCGGCAGGCGGATTATGAACTTGGAACCCTTACCTAACTGGCTCTGCACGGTGATGGCGCCGGCCATTTGCTCTACTACATGGCGCACGATCGATAGTCCCAGTCCGGTGCCTCCGACGTCCCGCGATCGCGCCTTATCCACGCGGTAGAAGCGCTCGAAAATGCGCGGGACGTCCTCGGACGGGATTCCTACGCCGGTATCGGAAACGGAGATTACGGCGGCGTCATCCACGCCTTTCACTTCGATGTGGACCTCGCCATTGGGCTTGTTGAACTTCACGGCGTTGTCTAACAGGTTGACAAAGGCCTGTTCCATGCGCAGCTCGTGGCCCATAACGTGCACATCGTCCATAACGTCCGTGACGAGGCGGACTTGGCGCACCCGGGCGCCGGATTCCACCGTGCGCAAAGCGGATTCCATGCTCGCCCGCACGGATACGGACTTGGGCTGCGCTTTGGCTGCCTGCGCCGATTCCAGGTCCGAGATGATGAGCAGGTCGGAGGCGATATTGTTCAGCCGAATGGAGTGGGCCAGAATTATCTCCACAAACTTCCGGTTGTTCTCGGAGTCGTCCAGTGCGCCATCGAGCAGCGTCTCGGCGTAGCCGCGTATGGAAGCCAGCGGCGTTCGCAGTTCGTGGGACACGTTCGCCACGAAGTCCTTACGCACCCGCTCCAGACGTTCCAGCTTGGTGATGTCGTGGAGAATCGCCAGCGCGCCCCGCCCCGTGGGGCCCTCGAAAGGACCAGCCAGCACCTCGAACGAGTGCGCTTCGGTCGAGGAGAGAGTCAGGCGCTGCTCCACGGCATCGCCGTTTTTCAATACGCGCGCCATGATCTCCAACAGACCCGGATCCCGCACAAAATGCGTAAGCGGAATTCCCGCCGGAACCGTCGTCCGCGCTACGTTCGCCGATCCCAGCGTTCGTGCGAGGGATTCATTGCAAAAGGTCACCCGCAGATCTTTGTCGACCGCTAAAACGCCTTCCACCATGCTCGCCAGGATAGCTTCCCTCTGCGCCCCTTCCAGCTTGAGCCGCTGGACGAGATCGCGGATCTGCGGCGCGGTCCGGTGCAAAGAGCGAGCCAACTCCCCGAGCCCATCGTCCCCGGCCGGTAGTTCATCGCCGGGGAGCCGCGGATCCAACAAGCCCTCTACGTAACGGCGCAACCGATCCACCCGTTTGGAGAAGGAACGAACAAAGACAAAGGCTACGCAGCCCGCCAGCAGTGTGCTCACCAGCGCCGCGCCGAACAGCCGCAAACGGAGACCGAGGACGGCGTCGTCAATCTCCTGCAGCGGCGCCGAAACGCGCACCGAGGCCGCCGGCGAATCCGGCGCAGACAAGGGACGGATCACGGACATCTCCGACCGCCCGTTTCCCAGGGAGTCTGCCAGCACACTGCCATCGCGCGTAAGAATCGCCACCCGCAGGCCGGAGCGCTGGCTGGCCGTGCGCACCCACTCGTTACGGTCGGGCCCAACGGTCTCCGCGCCGAGGACCCCAGCCACGGCCTCCAGCCGGGACCGCAGATCGGTCTGCTGGTAGCTGGCCGTGAACCGCTCGAGATAGATCTCGAGAATGAGCAGCGTGCCGGCAAACAGTAGAAACCCGCTCCACAAAAATCTACGAAAGATTCGCGCTCGCATGACGCAGTCGTCTAGACTATAACACCGCTATTTGTTGGGCCGGTTTATCAACCGGCGGCGGTTTAGTAACCAGGTTAGTAAACCGCCCCAAGCGTTTCCTGAATTCAGCCCCAGAGGTCTCTGCGTAGCCTGGTGTCCTGGATCGCCGCCGCACAGGAACTGGGTTCTTGTGGGTTCTGGATGCCGACGGAACGGGACTTATGACGGGCCCGGACCGGGGCTAGACCTCCTATTCCTTGTTCTCCAGAGCCCCGTCTAGCCCGAACGTAAGTGGGGGGATTGGCGGAGTTCCTCGCAATCACGTTCGCGTGCCGACAGGACGAATCACAACTCCGGGGGCCGGCCAACATTCGGCACGGTTTACCATGAGCTCAAGTGAAAGCCGCCCCCCTGCTTCTGGTCCTCTCTTCGCTTTCGGCGCAAGAGGTCCTAGAATATAACGGCAAACCGTTGCAGTTTCCTTTTGAATGCACGGAAGAAGACACGCAAACCGCGGGACTGCATTGCTCGGTGGAAGAACCGTGTCCCGCCTTTCTGGAGCTTTCCTCCGTGGAGGCGGTAGGCAACCGGCTATTTCTCACCGGCAATCTGCACGGAGCGGCGGCCACATTCTATTCGATCCTGATCACCAGCAGCGATGCGGGCAAGACCTGGAAGGAAGGCTACCAGCGGCTCCGTTCCGCCGAACTCGATCAGATTCAGTTCCTCGATTTCGAAACCGGCTGGATCGCGGGCAACTACATTTCCGGTACGCCGCGCGACGCGTTCCTTCTGTCCACCCACGACGGAGGGTCCACCTGGCGTCTCTTGCCGCTGTTTGAAGACAGCCGTCCCGGCGAAATCGAGAAGTTCTATTTCGAATCGAAGACCGCGGGCGCGTTGCTGCTGGACGTGCGCTACGCCAATCGCTACGAGTTGTTCGAGACGCGCACGGGCGGCGATAGCTGGGAGTCGCGCCAGACCAGCGTCCAGCCGATCCGTCTTCCCCAAGAGCGCCCGGCGGTAAGTCCGGCCTGGCGTTTGAGGGCGGACGCCGCCACGCACGCCTATGCCATCGAGCGGGCGGAAGCGGCGGCGCACTGGCAAAAAGTCGCCAGTTTTTTGGTGAGCGCCGGAAAATGCACCCAGTAGCGCGCCCGCTGATGTATCAAGACTGGATGCGGGTGACATTCCTGCACTGGCGCTATGATGCAGCCGAAGTCCAGCGGCTGCTGCCAATACAATTGAAGGCCGAAACGTTCGACGGATCGGCGTGGGTAGGTCTCGTGCCGTTTGAAATTCTCGAGCTTCGGTTCCGCGGAACGCCGGCCATCCCTTGGCTTGGGTTCTTTCGCGAGACGAACGTGCGGACGTATGTGACCGGTCCCTGCGGGCGCCCGGGCGTTTGGTTCTTCTCGCTCGACGCAGCACGCCTGTTGGCAGTGATTGGGGCGCGCTTGAGTTATGGCTTGCCATACCACTGGGCCAGCATGAGTTTGGAAGAGGAGGCCGGAATCGTGCATTACGGCAGCATGCGTCACTGGGGTAAGGGCTCGGTCGATGTGAGCGTCAGGCCTGGCGAGTTGCTCGAGCAGTCGGCGTTAGAAGAGTTTCTCACGGCGCGTTACGGCCTGTACAGTTTGCACCGCAAACGATTGCGATATGGACCGGTCGATCACACACCATGGCCGCTGCACCGCGCGGAACTGTTGGGTGTGCGGGAAGACTTGATCGAGGCCGCGGGCCTGGCGGCGCCGCGAGGAGAACCCATCGTGCATTTTTCGCCGGGCGTGAAGGTGCGCGTGGGGGCTCTTACGAGTTAAGGCAGGCCGGGTCTTCTTGTCGAAGAACAGTCCTGCCTCAAACGGCTGGACTTACTTCGAAATGCGGATAATCTGGGAGGCGATTTTGGAGAAGGCCTCTTCCAACTGACTCGCGTCGGAGGAGTAGACAAATTCCCCCTCCGGCTGGCTAGTATTTGCAGCGTACGCCGGCAGGCCGGTGCCTGGGGGAGTGCACGATGGACAAGCGTTGGGGTCGTTGGCAACACGCTGGAGCAAGACGAAATTTACGCCGCCATTGCCGCCCAAGCCGATCGTGTAGATGAGATTGCCGGGGAAAGTCGCCGAACCCGGGTTGGTAGTGCGGGCCCAATTGGCTGCGTTATCGGTAAGGTTAAAAACCGCGCTTACCATATTGCCTTGAGTGAAGGGAACACGCGAGGCACCCAGTATAGTTTGATTGCTGTTGGGCATAGCTACATAGCCGGTTGGCACGTTGCCGAACACGTCGTACGGTGGTATGAACGCAAAGTCCGTAGTTGAGGGTGTGTAGCCGTTGTTGCTGAACGGACAACCGGGCGCATCGGTCGTGGAATAGTCGATATTTTCTAAGCTGGAGTAGTTTGTGCCTGGAGAAAACCAGGGATCGGCGCCGTAGAAGCCGGGAGTGCTGTCCGCATAAAGAGCGCCGACCGGTCCGTAGATGTTCGGCCACCAACTCCCTGAGCCGAAGCCGATGTAGTAATGATTGGCGCCATAGGAACTAGTTCCAGCGGTTTTCTGGTCGGTATTTATCCAATTCGTCGTGTTGGTGACCATGTTTCCGCCGGTCTTCAACGACTTGCCGGTGCTGTCCAGGCAGGAACTTGTGCTGGCAATTGCGCTGGTCGGATTGCCAGTCGGATCGGGGTAGGCTCCGGTTGAGTTGGTGGTCACGAAATTGAATGTGCCTGCGGTGGGCTGACCGTCGGTCATCAGGAGAATGACGTTCAAAGCCCCGGGCAACGCCGTCTGATAGTTCATGTTCCAGGCCGTGGAGATCGCGGAGGAAGTATTGGTTCCACCAGCGCAGGTGATGGTGTCGAGTATGCCGGTGCCGCTGCCGCTCCCGTTGGAATAGCCGAGGGCGGTTTGGAAGCTTTGCGTCGGAGCCTGAGCGATCCACACGGTTTCAGCGAAGGTGACGAGACCGATATAGTCCCGGCCTTCTTGAAACGAACCGGTGAACTGCTTGGCGGCATTGATCATCACCTGGCAAGGAGTAAGGCCGTTGTAGGTGTTGTTGGCGTTGGTCATCGAGCCGGAACGGTCCAGCACCAGCGTGATGACCACGTTGCGGCGCGAAGCGGTACTCGCCGCACCGATCAGAGTCGCGCCGAATCTGTAGTACTTCATGAAATAGCTGGGAGAATTCGTCGTCGCCGACACGGAGACGGTGGTGACATAAGTGTTTGCGGATTGAGTCACCGTGATGGCCGGCGCGGTGGTGTTCTGCGCTCCCATGAAGTTGCCGGCGAAATTGGCGGTGAACCACTCCTGGGCGACAGTGGTGGCGGCGGTTGTTTGGGAGCTTATAGTCTGTCCAAGGTTCAACGAACGGAGGGCCGCCACGGCCGCGCCGTCGCAGGCCATCTGAAGCCTAGTCTTGATGGCGTACATCACGCTAAGGTCGACTGTGATTCCCAGGATAGCGACAATGACGGGCAAACACATCGTGCCCAGCAGTAGGGTCACGCCGCGTTCCCGCCGCCTAGCCGCTTTTGAAAAACTTGGACGATTCAAAATAAACCTCCCATCGAAAACACTCCGAACTCGACTTCCTCAGCCGGTCCTACATCAACACACGGGCATAGGCGCCGCCAGCGCCGAATTGGCCGGCGCC
>DATFZA010000436.1:0-6718 GCA_035314765.1 Bryobacteraceae bacterium | reverse complement strand
ATCACCCCCACGATTCCGGATGACTTGGCAGAGCGCCTCCGAAACCACCAGGAACGCCTGCCCGAAATTCTCGAATTTGGGTTACGCGAACCAAACGCTGGACCACCAAAGGATTTGAAGGAGCGGCCGAAGCTATCGAGTTCCTCGCTGGTTTGCCAACCTGAACGATCCCATCATTTCACCGGACTGTCACCAGATTAAACGCAGACTATCTCGGCGCGTGGTACCCTTGTTGCAGATTAGGCGCAAGTCGACCGTCTTCATTGTTGGCAGATGCCTCTGCCATCCGATTTTGCCACGCAAACCGTCGCCGGAGCTTAGCTCCAACACGGTGACCGCAAGAAGAGCCCGCCATGGTGCGCCGGGCTCTACCCCAGCGAGTAACGCAGTTACAAAATCGCGACATTTATAGCCAACCACTATGAAGCAGATCCTGATCCTTGCCTGCTTGTGCGCTTCGGCTATGGCGCAGACCCGTGGTGTGCGGCCGGTCACTGAAATTCGCGTCCAGCGGAAACTCGCGCTGGTGATTGGAAACGGCGCCTACCCCGGCAACGTTCTGAAGAATCCGCGGAACGATGCGGCGGCCGTCGCCCGCACCTTGCGCACACTCGGTTTTGACGATGTCACCGAGAAGCACGATCTGAACAATCGCGAGATGCGGGAAGAAATCGACAAATTCGCCGCGAGCATCAACAAAGGCGACCTGGTCTGGGTTTACTATGCCGGCCACGGCGTGCAGGCCAACGAGCGCAACTATTTGATCCCCGTCGACTTCAAAGGGGACGAAGCGGACCTCAACTACGAGGCGTATCCCGCCGACCAACTGCGTGACAAACTGGAAAAAAGCGGCGCACGCCTGCGTATCCTGGTGCTGGACGCCTGCCGCAATAATCCATTTCGGCGTAGCAAGCGCGATGGCACGCACGGCCTGGTACACATGGATTCGTCAATGGAAGGGACTTACATCGCTTTTGCCACCGCCGACAACAGCGTCGCTGAAGACAACCCTGGCGAAAGCAATGGCTTGTTCACCAAGTACCTGCTGACGGCGCTGACCACGTCCGGCATGGATCTGAAACAGGCGTTCGAGAGAACCAAGGAAGACGTATACGCCGCTTCAGACCATCATCAACGCCCCTATACCTACGATGGCGTCGTCGGCCAATACTATTTCAACAACAACGCGCCGCCAGGCTTGAGCGAGCAGGAAGAAATCGCCTTTTGGAATGGCGTTGACAAGGCCGATCCACAGTCGTTGGACCTGTATCTGCAGCGCTTTCCGCAGGGCCGCTTTGCCCCGCTAGCGCGACGGAACCTGGCGATGTCGCCCGCCCAGCAAGGTGCCGGGCGCCCGCTACCAGTCCGCGCCCTTGTTAGCGGTGCCCCTGTTAGCGGCGCCCCTGTTAGCGGCGCGCCGGTTAGCAGCGCCCCAGTTAGCCGTGCCACAGTTGGCAGCGCACCGGTTAGCCGCTCCCCGGTTAGCAGCCCCCCGGTTAGCAGCCCCCCTGTTAGCAGCGCCCCTGTTAGCGGTGCCCCAGTTAGCGGCGCCCTCGTTAGCGGCGCCCCAGTTAGCGGCGCCCCAGTTAGCGGACCCCCAGTTAGCGGACCCCCTGTTAGCAGCCCAACGCCCGGTACTGTCAAAACCAATCCCAAGGACGGCCAGCGCTACGTCTGGATCCCGCCGGGCAACTTCATGATGGGATGCTCGCCGGGCGATCGTGAATGCTCTGAGAACGAGAAGCCGGCCCACCATGTCGAGATTTCGAAAGGCTTCTGGCTCGCCGAGATGCCCGTTACGGTCGGGGCTTGGAAGCGGTATGCGGCCGCGCTCGGAGAGTCCATGCCACCGGAGCCAAAATTTGATGAACGTGCGCTCAATGCTAATTGGTCGGACGACCGGCAGCCAATGGTCAATATCACCTGGTCCGAAGCCGGCGACTACTGCCGGCAGGCGGGCGGGCGCCTGCCAACCGAAGGGGAGTGGGAATACGCGGCTCGCGCGGGGAGCACTGAATCGCGCCACGGGCCGTTGGATGCCATTGCCTGGGATGCGGACAACAGCGGCAAGGCGCCGATCGATAGCGCGGACATCCTCAAGACAGACGACAAGAACTACGCTCGCCGGCTGAACGCGAATGGAAACGTGCCGCACGGCGTGGCTCAAAAAGATGCCAATGCCTGGAAGCTATATGACATGCTGGGCAACGTCTACCAGTGGACGGCCAATTGGTACCACGAGAATTACTACAAGCAAAATGACAGCAAAGACCCGCAAGGGCCTCCCGGCGGCCAATTCCGAACGGTGCGCGGCGGTTCCTGGGTCAGCGATCCACGGCTCTTGCGCGTATCCTGCCGAATGCCGGTCGATCCGTCAATCCGCCGGAGCGACATCGGTGTCCGGTGCGCTTGGGAATAATCTCGCGGGCTTCAGGCGCCAGCCCGATGTGCGTGGGAATAACCTTGCTTCGACAGATCGGCCACGATGGTATACTCACGCCAGATGTCCGCGATCACCCTCACGATTCCGGATGACTTGGCGCAGCGGCTACGAAACCACCAAGAACGTCTGCCTGAGATCCTCGAACTTGGGTTACGCGAACTAAACGCTGGCTCACCAAAGGGATTTGAGGGAGCGGCCGAGGTCCTCGAGTTTCTCGCCGGCTTGCCGAGCCCCGAAGCGATCCTGAGCTTGAAGCCGTCCGAGCGGTTTGAGCGCCAAATGCGGGAACTGCTCGAACGCAACCGGGCCGGCGGTCTCACACCGCAAGAAGAGCAACTCTGGGAGCGCTACGAGTTCCTCGAACATCTGGTCCGCATCGCGAAGACCAAAGCTTGCATCAAGCTAGGCACCCCGCCTCGCCCGGATGACTGCAACTCGCTTACGCCAGACCTAGATCGACTCTGACTTCATCCCAGGGAATAAGAGGTTTATCGGAGTTGCGGCGGATGGCTGAGTCGAGTTCTCTTGCGTCTTCCAAATCTTCGACCCGTTCGCGCAGGCGAGCTACTTCAGCGGCAAGCTGTTGAATCGTTGGGGTGCTTTCTTGTTCCAAAGGCTCACTCATACGCATCTTTCCTCTGCTTCACAGCATACACCTCTATGATATTTGCATTTATCCGGAACAGGACTCTGTGCCCACCGATCCGCAGCCGATAATGGCTTCGTGGTCCCTCAAGCTTCTTGATGTCTCCGGCAAACTCCTGTTGCATCCGGTGGAGACGATACCCGATGTTCCGGCGCAGTTCATCCGGAAGAGCTCGGAGTTGTTCGCGGGCTTCCTCAGAGATGAACAATTGGTAAGGCACTTTGGTAGTGTACTCACAAGCCGACTGATACCGGTGCACCGGTTGGACTCGCGGCCATTACCGTGGTGTGAGCTATGGCACTGGCGCACTCCAAGATTACCGCGCAGGGACAGATTTCCGTTCCGGCCGAGGTTCGCCGGAAACTCGGCGTCGGTCCAGGTTCCGTCCTGGAATGGGACGAAGAAGGCGATAAGATCGTGGTGCGGCGCAGTGGCCAGTATTCCACCGAGGACGTCCACCAGGCGCTGTTCCCGAAGCAGAAGCCGGTCGCTCACGCGCTCGATGAGATGAAAGAGGGGATACGGCAGCGCATTCGTGAGCGACATGCACGCCGTTGACGCCAACGTTCTGGTTCGGCTCCTTACCCGGGACGATGCCGCTCAGGCTGCTGCCGCGGATCTTTTTGTCCAGAATGGCGCGTGGGTATCGGTGCTCGCGCTTGTGGAGACTACCTGGGTGCTAACGGCTGTCTACGGATGCGGCGCTGCCGCTCTGGCCAACGCAATAGAAATGCTGTTGGACCACAAGGACCTGACGCTACAGGATCCCGACGTCGTGGCGGAGGCGCTGAAGCTCTTCCGCTCGCGGCCAGCCTTGGGGTTTTCCGATTGCCTGATGCTCCAACTCGCCAGGAAAGCCGGGCATCTGCCACTGGGTACGTTCGATCGAAGTCTCGGAAAAATCGATGGAGCCCGGAAGCTCTAGCTTTTCGGCGCGTAGTAGCCCTTGCGCGCGTGCACCACAAACTCCTTGTGGCCCTTCACCCGCACCTCGATCGGATGAAATAATCCGTCCGTCTTCAGCGGATCCGGCCGGTAAAACACGTTGTACTGGTGCCGCAGTTCATTGGCGATGTTTTCGAACGACTGATTGAGTTCCGTGGCTTTGAATGGAAAAAACGACTGCCCGCCCGTCTCGGCGGCGAAGTACTTCATGATCTTGTCGCCATCGGTTGGGATGCGCGTGATGTTGGTAGAGATCGTGTAAATCACTACATCCGCTTTCTGCGCCATCTCCAGCGCCTGATCGCGCGTAAAGCGGCTCTGGTTGTCATCGCCGTCGCTCAGCACCACCATGGCGCGGCGGAATTTATACAGCGGCTGATCCAGCATCAGCTTTTCTTTGCAGGCGAAGTAGATGGCGTCATAGAGCGCGGTACCTCCGCCGGGCCGCAGCCCTTTGACGGCGTCGTCCAGCACCTTGGTGTCGTCGGTCAGGTCAGCCACTAGCTCGGCGGCGGTGTCGAAACTCACCACGATGGCCCGATCCTGGCCTCGCCGGACCACGCTATTGATAAAGGCGCTGGCTGCCTCCTGTTGAAACCGGAACCGGTCGCGAATGCTATTGCTGGTGTCGATCAAAATGCCGAGCCGCAGAGGCAGGTTGGTCTCCGCGGCGAACTCCGTGATCGTTTGCGGCTTCTTGTTTTCGAAAATCTCTAAGTCGTCCTTGCTCAGGTCCGTGACAAAGCGGCCTTTCTTGTCGGAGATGGTGAACAGCAGGTTCACGCGGCTGACATCCAGACGGATCGTGCTCCCGGAATCAACTGGCACTTGCTTCGATTTTTCGTCCTCCGAGAGGCCGAGCCCAGCGCAGCCCAGTAGCAAAACGAAGCCAACCAGCAATCGAGGTTTCATAGCCAACACGCTGCCTACAACCTACCACGCGCACCAGTCACACCTTTCGCCAAAAATTTTCTCGTTCAGATTCAGTCGTTTAGCGGGAATCATAGGGAGCGAAACCGGCGCCCTCGTCGGACAATAGGCACGAAAGGGGAGCTATGAAAAACCAGATCGTCAAGCCCCAGATTGTCAAACCAATGGTTGACGAATTGAACGCGCGGTGCATTAAGCCGCTGCCCGAGCCTCAGCCTCAGCCGGCTGAACTCGATCAGGATGCCGGCGGGGGTTACAACCCCAATGGCACTTATCCGCAGACCTAACCGCGGAAGTGGGGCAGGCGGGTTACCGCTCGCCTGCCCTTTGTATAATGCTGCTAAATCTGTCGTTCGAGGAAATGCGCGTGGCGTGTGTGCATCACCTGAAAGAGGCGGCCGATGCCGAAAATCTTCGCTCAGTGTTTGAGGGCAGGATAATAAAGGACGCCACTCGATGAAACGCCTGTTGCTCGCGCTCGTCTTCACCGCCGCGGCTCGGCCGGAAACCAAATTGCCTCCCGGCGAAGCTACGGCGATCATTCAACGCAAGTGCCTGCTGTGCCATGGCGAGGAGCCGCTGATGCGCCACAAGCGGGATCGCGAAGGATGGCAAAAATTTGTGGAAACGATGGACGCCAACGGCGCCCATGTCACGCAGGAAGAAATCGATGCCTTGGTGCAGTATTTCTTCGCAAATTTTGGCCTCACCGAAGAGGAGAAGCGCGCCGCCGCGAGAATCAACGTGAACAAAGCCGCTGCCTCCCGTCTGGCCAAAGTTCTAAAGCTCTTTCCGGACGAGGCCGAGGTCATTGTCGCCTATCGCGACAAGAACGGCGCTTTCCAGTCGATCGAGGATCTCGAAAAGGTGCCCGGACTCGATCCCAAAAAAGTCGAGGCCGCCAAAGATCGCCTGGCCTTCCAATAGAAATGGAGATCCGCGTTCTGGTTGAAAGCGATGCCCCTGCCTGGTGGCAGTTGCGGCTGCACGCTCTTCAGACAGAGCCGTTCGCCTTTGGCAAAGCCGTCGAAGAGCACCAGCTAACGCCCGTCGAGACCATCGCCGGGCGCTTCCGAGATACAGAAGGAGGCAACTTCACCCTGGGCGCGTTCGACAACGGAAATCTCATCGGCACGGCTACCTTTGTCCGCGAATCCGGGATAAAGGAGCGCCATAAAGGGCACCTCTACGGCGTCTATGTCACCTCAACCGCCAGGCGGAAGGGCGCCGGCAGAGCCTTGATTGGCGCCCTGCTTGACAGAGCCAAACCGGATGCGTCCTTAGAACAAGTTCTACCGCCGTTCGACGAGCACCACATGATCCTGCGCGTCCACAAAAGATCGCCTAACCTTTAAGTAGAGGCCAGACCAAAATGGACCTACGGCGCAGTCCCCGTCCTCCGCTTTCCGCGTTCGTCGATTTGTTCTGGTACATAGAGGCCGCTCCGCAGCCGCATGCCAAGGAACGGCTGCTGCCCACCGGCACGCTGGAGCTGGTTATTCCACTGCACGAAGAGCGCAGCCGGTTTTACGATCCCCGAGACTTGACTCGTTTTGCAGACCATCGCGGTCCGTTGCTCTTAGGCGCCCAATCCGGATATGTGGTCATCGACGCGGTGCATACGGCGGTGATGGGCGCGCACTTTCGGCCTGGCGGAGCTTTCCCTTTTCTCGGCGTGCCCGCGTCGGAGGTGGAAGACCATGCTCTGAGTCTCGAGGACATCTGGGGCCGCGAGGCCGGCTGGCTGCGCGAAC
>DATFZA010000435.1:0-4700 GCA_035314765.1 Bryobacteraceae bacterium | reverse complement strand
CATCGTGTTGTTATAGATGTTGATCACGCCTCCGCCTGGCGGACCGGTATTCGTGCTCCCTGAAGCGTAAATACAAGTCCAGTTGCCGGAGTTCTCCGGATTGGCCGGGCCTTTGCCTGCGTTGTAAATGACGTTGTTATAGGCCTCCACTTTGCCCTGCGACGGATCGACAGTAGCGAAAATAATCCCGTCGCACTGCGTGTCATGAATCACGCTGTCGTGCACGCTCAAGTCGTACTGGTTATGGCCCGTGGGATCCTTGGGTCCGCCGCCTTGAATCGGAGACGAATGAAACTGAATGCCGCGGCAGCCGTGGATGTTGTAGATCGTGTTCCAGCCAACATCAATATGATTGGAATCCGTCGAGAAATACACTCCGTGATACAGCGCAGAAGCCTTAGCCGCGCCGGCGTCGTGCACGTTGTTGCCAAGGAATTCAATATGGGAAGCCTCCGTGGTCTCGAAACAAGCGCTGGGTCCGTCGCCCGTGGGACATGACATGTCGTTGTTCACGAAGCGCCAGTAGTCCGATGCCAGAAGGACCACCGCTTCGTTTTGGCCGCGTAGCGTCAGGCCGGCAAACACCCAATTGCCCGCGTTGGGCTGGCCTCTCGATCGAATAGCGCTGCTGGGTCCGCGGATGTTGCCCATGGTGACGGTGGCGCCGGGATAAGCGACAATGGCCACGGGCATGCCGGACTTGCCGCCAGTATCGAGCAGCATGCAGGTATTCCAACCCTGACCGTCATCCGTGGTCTGAGCTACGCCATTCATGGCATACGTTATGTCACCCGGCTTCATGGAGTCGCGCGCCTTGAGCAACGTCTTCCATGGCGACGTGTAACTTCCCGAGTTAGAGTCCTTGCCGGTGGTCGCGACGAAATGGATTTTTCCCGGACGTACAGTGAACGGAACTCCGTTGGAAGCGCCAGCCGGCGTAGTGACGACAATGGAACCGGTCGCGGCCGGTGAGCCTAATTGGATGCAAATTTTGGTGTCCGTCCAGCAAGGGTAATTCGAGATCCGCCCGCCGCCTACGGTCACATACGACGACGCGCCAGCGGACGCGCCGAAGCGTTTGCCAGTGATGGCGACAAAAGCGCCGGCATTGTTCTCACCTCCGGTGTTGGGCCCACTCTCTAAGTCCGTATAATAGATGCGCGGCACTTGGCCCGCGGCCGTAACCGCGGGAGTGAGCAACAGTACCGCACTCAGCCAGGTAGAACCCATTCAGTTTGCTCCTGCCTTGGCGCTCAGTAACTCGTCGTAGAGCGCGACCAATCGGTTGACCATATGATTGGCCGTGAAGCGCGCCTGAATCAGCGCGCTGCCGCGCTCGC
This sequence comes from Bryobacteraceae bacterium, assembly GCA_035314765.1. Classification (GTDB taxonomy): domain Bacteria; phylum Acidobacteriota; class Terriglobia; order Bryobacterales; family Bryobacteraceae; genus DATFZA01. The sequence goes on along the minus strand of DATFZA010000435.1, from coordinate 3,360 downwards.
CCATGCGCCGCCGCATGTCGACATTTTGCAGCAATTCGAGCACACGCCCGGCACTAGCCTCCGGATCGCCAGGAGAAACGAGGAAGCCGGTGCGTCCATCCTCGACCACTTCGGGATTGCCGCCCACGCGGGTCAAAACGCACGGAAGTCCGGCGGCCATCGCTTCGAGCAGCGCGTTTGAAAGACCATCCGTTCTCGACAAATGACAAAATACGTCGCTCGATTGCAGCAGGGAAAATGCCGGATCGACATGGCCGAGAAAACGAATATTGCCGGTTAGCCCCAGTCTGGCGACGAGCGCGCGGAGCTGGTTGTAATACGCGAGGTCCTGCAGCGCACCGGCGATGGCAAACACCGCGCGAGGAAACCGCGCGCACACCATCGCCGCCGCGCGAATCAGCACGTCATACCCTTTGACCGCTTTCACTGAGCCCACATCGACGATCAAATGAGAAGCGTCTTCCAGCCCGTGCCGCGCGCGGAAGCCGGGATCGAAATCACGGGTCAGGCTGTCCATATCCACGCCGTTGGGAATCGAAATCACCTTGCATGACGGCAGCCGGTCCTGGAGAATGGTGTAGTTTCGAACCGCGTCGGAGACCGTGTGGACCTGGTCAAATATTGGGCCCATAAGCCGATATGCCAAACGATGTTTCGCCTCTCGCTGAAAGCCCATGTCGCGGCGGCTGGATATCAGAATCGGAGCGCCGCTCAGCCGTGCCACGGCGCCGCCCCACAAGTCTGAAGATTCGAAAAACGTTTGCACCACCGAGACCTGCTCGCATTGAATGATGTCGCGCAATAGACGAGCCACTTGCAAACTCTGCCACCCATACGAACGCCTGAGCGGCAGCATGTAAATGGGACAAGGGAATTGACTCAAAAAACGCACATCCGCCGGACGGCAGAACGTAGCGATCGAGGCGCGGTAGCGGTCGGACGGCAGCAACTGGACGATCTTGAGCAGTGAGCGTTCTGCCCCTCCATCGAGATTGCGCAGATGATCGAACACGTAGAGCACGTGCCTGGGCTGCCGGGCCGGCTGGACAGACGATGAGTCCGCCGGGATGGGTAGCGTCGCCGAGGGCATCTTCACTCTGAAAATGCGCTCATGGCGAGCGCCCTCCCATTAGCCCGATCTGGTTTGCGCACAATGAGGCGCCACAAAGCAGCGCTCCATATCCTGATGCGCGGATCGATTGCGTATAACACCAAAACGTACACTGTCACCGCGACCGTGCATTTTGCCACAACATTGAGCAGCGGCGTTCCCAAGTCGGTAAGAGCCGCGAGCAACCACGCAAGGCTCCCGGCGGCCGCGTAGCGCACTACAGCCCAGATCGAGATGCGCAACGGCAGTAACTTGTAAGACGAGCGCGCCAGCCACATAGTGCACACGAAATAGGCAACCAAAGTGGCCAACGCCGCGGCTTGCAGACCCATCCTTGGTAGCAGCAGCCAGTTGAGTCCGATATTCAGTGCCGCGCACCAGCCCAGGATTACGGCCATTTTGCCGGTTTGTTTATGAATAAGCATTCCGGCGTTCAAGAAAACCTGCGCCGTGTAGATGAGCAGCCCGGCCACCAGCGTCGGGATTAGACGCTCGGCGCCCGCATAGCGCGAAGAAGCCAGCAGCAGCACCGCATCGCGCGCTCCCGCGGCGGCCAGCGCCATGATGAGTCCCGCCGCCATGAGAAATCCGTCCAGGCCCTGCGTCAGGAACTCGATGGTTTTATCGCGGCTCCCCGAATTCCAGAGCTTCATGTAAATGGGCACGATGGCCAGACTCAGCGGCGCCATCAAGAGCGTATTCACGTAAACGGCCAGCCCGTAGGCGACGGAATAAAGTCCCAGAGCGTAGTCGGTCAAGAAATGGCGAATCATGAAACGATCGCCGGAATCGAGCACCAGACCCGCAATTTCTTGAATCACCATCGGAAGGCCGAACACGAAGGCGGCGCGGGCGATGGTGGAATCGACATCGCTCACATTCGCCAGACCCCGCCGTACGAGAGGCAGCACCAGCAGCGCGACCACGCTAGCTTCCACCAGCAATGTGCCGGCGAAATATGTGCGAACGGACGCGCCCAGCACCGGGAGCAGAGAGCACACCGCCGCAATCGTGGCCGCCCTCATAATCAGGCTCACGACATTGTAGGCTTTGGTTCGCTCTTCAATCCGCAGGAACGACCAAAGCATGGACTGAGCCGAGCGGAGAAAAATCAGTCCGGCCGCCATCATGAGAATCGCCCTCAATCCGGCGTCCACCAGGGAGCGAGGCGACCAGTAAAGTCCGGCGATAAAAATCAACGTGACGGCGGCCGCAGGCGCCAGCACGCTGAAGAACATGGTGGAGTAATAGCGGCGCTCGGCCGTCGGATCGGCGGCGAACGCTTCGCGATTGTAGAAGCGCAGGGCCGAGTTCTGCAAACCGCATTTGGAGAGCGCGACCACCAGTAGAATAATTTTTTGGCCGAAATCGATCAACCCGTAGTCAGCGACCGAAAACACTCGCGTATAAATCGGGAAAGAGACAAATCCCAATGCCAGACTCGCCAGCAGCCCCAACAGATAATGCGACGACTGACGCAGCAACTGCTTCAGTTCGTTCATGCCGAAGCCTCCAACAGTTCGGCATAGCAAGCCGCGGTCTGTTCAGCGATAACGTCCCAACTCGGCTCTTGCTCCCGGCTTTGAGTCAGACTGTGGGCCAAACGGGCGCAGAGATCGGGGTTGGCAATCAAGCGCTCCAGTTCCCGCGCGAGTTGCTCCGTGTCTCCATAAGAAACCAGCAGCGCGTTGTCTTCGTGATGTAGAATCTCCTCGAACGCGGGCAGGCGCGAAGCGACGATCGCTTTGCCATAACCAATTCCCGTGAGCAGCGCGCCGCTGGTGGTGGCCTCCGCGTACGGATACACCAGAATGTCCGCGGCCGTGTGAAGGTCTTCCAATTCGGATAAAGTCACGAAGCGTAGAGCCAGTTTGACGCTGTCGGATAACCCGAGCTTGGCAACCTGGTTTCTCACTTCCTCCAGCAAAGCATCTTCGCCGGTACCAACGATCGCAAGAAGTGCGTTGGGAGCGGTCTCGCAAACCTGCCGCCAGGCGTGGAGCAAAAACTCCACGCCCTTGTAGGGCCGCAGAATACCCTGCCAAAGCACCAGGCGAACGTCTTGCGGGATGCCCAGGCGCTGGCGGGCGGCAGACTGAGCGATTGGTTGTCTGGGGGCCAGCAACTGGCCGTGTGGAATGACCGAAATGCGCGCGGCATCACAGCCGAACTCGTCCACCAGCCGCTGCCGCGCCGCGAAATCGTGGCAGATCAAGCCGCCGGCTAGCGCGTATAAGCGCCGGTAGAGA
>DATFZA010000434.1:0-13283 GCA_035314765.1 Bryobacteraceae bacterium | reverse complement strand
CCGAGCTGTGACCGAAAGCGTTACCGAGCCGCGACCGTCAGGGAGCGGTCCCGAAGGAATGGCGCTCCGGTTTGCGCGAGTTCGTTAGAAGGAGATGAGTATGACTTTTCGCCGGTTAATTTCTCTGACCATGATTGGCCTGGTGGCTCTCGTTTGTTTGGTGGGCATCAGAAGCCGGGCACAGCAGGCTGAACCGGATTCCGGCGCCATCATCCGCACCGAAACCAAACTTGTGCTGGTGGATGCCGTGGTCACCGACAAGAAGGGCAACTACGTTCACAGTCTGACGGCCAAAAACTTTCACGTTTTCGAGGACAACAAAGAACAGCAGGTCAAGAGTTTCTCCTTCGAAGCGGATCCCGCCGCTCCAGCCAATGCTCAGCCGCGCTACATCGTCCTGTTTTTTGACAATTCCACCATGGACATTACCGACCAGGCGCGCGCGCGTCAGGCAGCGGTCAATTTCATCCAAGCCAACGCCGGGCCCAACCGGCTGATGGCGGTGGTAAATTTCGGCGGCACGGTTCAGGTGGCCCAGAACTTTACCGGCGACGTGGAGCGGCTGAAGGCAGTGGCTTCCGGTTTGAAGATCTCTTCTATTAATCCCAACGAGACGTATGCGGGAGTGCCGCAGTTGAGCCGGGCCTCCTTCGATTTCGGCGTTCGCGATGTGGTGCTGGGCCTGCGCAGCCTGGCGAAGAATCTGGCGTCCGTGCCGGGCAGAAAGACGCTGATCTTCCTGACTTCCGGTTTCCCCGTGAATGGTGAATTGTTGCCCGAGGTAGAAGCGACTATCGATGTCTGCAACCGGTCTAACGTGGCGATTTATCCCATTGACGTGCGCGGTCTCGTAGCGCCCGATCTAGCCGCGCCGGCCCACGGCGAAATGAGGAATCCCGATCGGCCAGTGAGATTCGTTACAGCGTTCTTCCAACGTGGCGGAGGATCGGGCGGAGGGTCTGGCGGAGGTGGTGGGGGCGGGCGAGGCGGTGGTAGCGCTGGAGGCGGCGCCGTTGGCGGGGGCGGCGGTCGATCCGGTAGTAGTAGCGGCAGCGGAGGCTCGCGCGGTGGTACGTCGGTCGGAACCGGCGGCGGTGGCGTGAATTCCAACGCTATTATCAACCCGAATCGTTCGCTGATTCCTCCTTTCCCGTCCAGCGCCACGACTAACCAGGAAATCATCTATATGCTGGCGAATGGCACGGGCGGCTTCGTCATCGTGAATACCAACGACCTGCTGAGCGGGCTGGAAAAGATCGCCAAGGAGCAGAACGAGTTCTATCTCATCGGATACACGCCTCCGGAAAGCCAGGAGGGCAGTTGCCACACGCTGAAAGTGAAGGTGGACGGCGCCAGCGGAGCTTCGGTCCGTGCGCGAACCGGCTACTGTAGCGCAAAATCGAACAACGTATTGGCAAAAACCCAAACCGAAAAAACGTTGGAAGCCCGCGCGGCATCCGAGGCGCCGGGAAATGTCACCGCCTCGATGGAGCTTCCTTTCTTCTACACATCCGCCAACGTGGCGCGCGTAAACGTGGCTATGGAAATCGCCACCGCGTCGCTGGCTTTTGAAAAAGAAAAGGGCAAGTTCCACTCCGTTCTGAATGTGCTGGGCATCGCTTACAAACCGGATGGGTCCGTGGGTGCGCGCTTCAGCGACAAGGTGAACTTGGAGTTCGAAAAGAAATCGGAAGTGGAAGACTTCCAGAAGACGCCCTACCACTATGAGAACCAGTTTGATGTGGCTTCCGGCAAATACAAACTGAAAGTGGTGTTCACTTCCGGTGGCGCAAGTTTCGGGAATCTGGAGCGGCAATTGGTTGTGGAGCCGTATGAAACGAAACAGTTCGCTTTGAGCGCGCTGACTTTCAGCACCAAGTACACCTCCGCGGGCGCGGTGGATTCCGGACTGGATGCGGAACTCCTGGCCGATCGGACACCGCTGATTACGCAAGGAATTCGTATGTATCCTTCCGGCACGCATATCTTCAAGACGACTCAGAAGCCGGCGTTGTTTCTGGAAGTGTATGAGCCGGCCTTGCTTACACCGGAGGTTCCAAAAGATCTGGCAATTGCGCTGAAAGTGGTGGTATTAACGCAAACAACGGGCGAACAGAAGTTCGACTCCGGTTTATTCCGCATACCTATCCCGGCGAAGGGCGGCAATCCGGCTATCCCGATTGCAACCCAAATTCCCGTTTCGTCACTCACGCCCGGGGACTACCGGATGATCGTAGAAGCCATGGACAGCAAGGGGCAAAAGTCCAAACGCTGGACGGATTTCGCGGTCCAGTAGTCGCGCCGCCAGCCTGTGGGGCAGGTTATTAACCTGTTTCGTATGAGCGCCGGGGCGCGCAGGAGGAAGAATGAAAACCGAATACGCGGCGCGGACGGGGACACAGCGGGCTCGAGTCCGATCTCCTTCGCACGGAACTATCGCAGCTGTGTCCCCTGGCGATTGGCCCGAGGACGCTTTCGAGAGTGCCGCGCGTTATTAACCCGCGCGTGGAGCGTATGTTTTAGATATGCCGCGCGAGCACGCCAAGCTGCGGTTTCTCGATCTGAAATGTGCTGTCCGGCTGCACCGAGAGCGGATAGTCGCCCCACCACTCTCCGGCTGACCAATAGGTGCCATCGAGCGAAGCGGCATCCAGAGCCTGCAGCAAGCTTTCGAGGACGCCTTGCCAGCGCGGGTCATCGCCGGGAATTCCGTACTCCCCGAGATAGCCGCGTACCTGATTTCGCGCTAGCCAATCGGTGAACGGGCGTAGCCGGTCGGGGCCAATCGTCGGCAGCCGGCGATTCCGCTGCAATTCGTCATCGAAAGTGAGTTTGTACTGTCCGCTGCGATCGGCGTCGCAATAGAGATGCGCCTCATAGACGAAGTTCGACCAAGGGTCGTCGATCCACGAGCCGGGGCCATGGACGTCCGGCCATTCGTCGGCATGGGACCAATTGTCTCCGGCGATGGTGATGAGCGTGCGGTCGCCGCTGTCGCGCAGCGCGGAGAGCACGAACTGCGAAATTTGTTTCCAATCCGCCTGACCGAGATCGTGCGGCTCATTCATTAAACCAAACGCGTATAGCGCGGGATGGCCGCGCAGTTCATCCGACACGCGCACCCACAGATCGGCCAGGTGCTGGCGCGTGAGGGCCGGGGAATTGTCGAGAATATACTCGAATCCATTCAGACGATAACGGCCAAAGTTCTGCAGGTTGATTACGGCAACCGCCCCGGCGCTTTCGGTCCAATCGAGGTTCGTCCGCAGGCCGTTGAGATAGGCGGCATCGAGCGGGCCGCCTGGGACCGGCTGCAAGCGCTCCCACTTTACGCCGATGCGGAATAGCTTCAGGCCGCGATCGGCGAAGTAGCGATAAGTTTGTTCGGTGTTGAAAGTGTAGTCGTGGCCAAGCACGCCAGGAAAATTCGGCTCGCCGAAATCCGCACCGCTCATGTTTACGCCACGCCGCATCGAGTTTTGCCACCAACACCAGACACGAAGCGCTACTGACTGTTCAAGCAGCCCCTCCCGTCTAGCCCCGAACGTCAGTGAGGGGATTGATACTCAACATGCTTCCGAAACGTAGAAAAACTCCAAGCTGCCGTCGCAAGCGTCTGCCGCGGTCCAGAGGACCGCCCCACAGGACGAGTATCCTACAATTAGCTTGATCAACAAACTAGTTCTGGAGAACCTGAAGCATCGCTGGCTGCGAACGGCGTTGAGCATTCTCGCAATCTCGATCAGCGTGACCATGGTTCTGACTCTGGTGGGTTTGAGCCGCGGCGTACTGCACGATCAGGCCTCGCGCACCAGTAGAATCGGCGCCGATATCCTGATTCGCCCGCCCGGCAGCAGCCTTCTCACGTTTAGTATGGCGATGCCTGCCGGTGTGCTCAAAAAAGTGGAAGAGCAGCCTCACGTAAAAGCCGCCACTGGAGTGCTGATTCAAGGCACTGGGCTGTTTACCTCCATCACCGGCATCGATTTGTCTTCGTTCAACCGTCTGAGCGGCGGCTTCCGTTTTCGGAGCGGCGCCGAATTCCAAAAGCCCGACGACCTGATCGTCGATCAGTTTTATGCCGACCAAAACAAGCTGCATGTCGGGGACACCGTTACGGTGGCGAATCGTCCTTGGCACTTGTGTGGAATTGTGGAGCCGGGCATGCTCGCGCGCATGTTTGTTCAACTCTCGGTGCTGCAGGATCTTTATTCAAGTCCGGACAAGCTTTCCATCATTTATGTCAAGCTCGACAATCACGATCGGACCAACGCACAGGTGGAGGCGTTCAAGGCACTCCTCAAAGACTATCCAGTCTATTCGATGGAAGAATACACTTCTCTTTTCACCGAGAACAGCGTGCCTTTATTAAAACAATTCACCGTGGTGATTATTGCGCTGGGCGTGCTGGTCGGATTCCTGTTTGTGTTTTTGTCTATGTATACGGCGGTTCTCGAGCGCACGCGGGAAATTGGCATTTTGAAGGCCTTGGGCGCCTCACCGTTCTATGTGCTCAATGTCCTGATCCGGGAGACGCTGGTGCTGGCATTGGCGGGTTCGATTGTGGGGATTCTTCTGTCGTTTGCAACGCAGTGGCTGATCAAGGCCACGTCGCCCGCCGGACTGATCCAGGCTATTGTTCCCGATTGGTGGCCCATCGCGACCGCGATCGCCTCGGGCGGGTCTCTGCTCGGTGCGATCTATCCAGGATTTAAGGCGGCGCGGCAGGACGCCATCGAGGCTCTTGCCTATGACTAAGCCGCCCCTGCCCGTTACTAAGCCGACCCTGCCCGTTACTAAGCCGCCAATGATTTCGGCGCGCGCTCTCGAGAAAATTTATCGCACTGGTGACGTGGACGTGCGAGCGCTGCGCGGCGTGGACCTGGATATCGCGCAAGGGGAATTCGTCGCCATTGTTGGACCATCCGGGTCTGGCAAGTCCACGTTGTTTCACATTCTGGGAGGTCTCACACCGCCAAGCAAGGGTTCTGTTTCCATTGCCGGCACGGAGTTGGGTAGCATTTCGGATTCAGGCCGGACCGAGCTGCGCAAGAGAACGGTTGGATTCGTTTTTCAAAAGTATAATCTTCTGCCGACGCTGACGGCGCGCGAGAACATCGAAATTGCCCGCGACATTGCGGGACACAAAGGGCCGCTGCCGCCGGAGACCGAGGCCATCATCCACTTACTCGGTTTGTCGCAGCGCATGGACCACAAGCCCCGTGCTCTGTCGGGAGGCGAACAGCAACGCGTGGCTATCGCACGGGCAGTGGTCAATCGTCCGGCGATTCTGCTCGCCGACGAGCCCACCGGGAATCTCGATACCGAAAACTCCGCCATTGTTCTTGGACTATTGCGGGAATTGAATCACCGTTTTGGCCAGACCATTCTGATGATCACGCATAACTCCGAAGCGGCAGCCTATGCGGATCGCATCGTTTCGATGCGGGATGGCCGCATTGCGAGTGCGGTGGGCGTGTAGCGTGGCGGGCGGGCAGTCACACCGGTCCGATCCCCGAATCCTCGGGCGACGAACCTTAGGGCGAGACCACCGTGGCCTTGCCGAACTGCTGCGGCCGGGATTTTCCGTGCTGGATGTAGGCTGCGGCACCGGCGCGATAACCGCCGGCGTGGCGAAGGCGGTTGGGCCGCATGGGTACGTGGCCGGCATCGATCGCGACGAGGTGCTTCTTGAACTCGCAAGAACGGAGCACGGCGCCGTTCCGAACCTGCGTTTTGAGCGTGGCGATGTGACGGGCTTGAGATTCCGGGCGCAGTTCGACATCGCTACCGCGGCACGGACACTCCAATGGATTGCGGATCCCGCTCTGGCTATTTCTCAGATGAAGCTGGCCGCCAAGACCGGTGGCATGCTGGTAGTCCTCGACTATAACCACGCGAGCAACACGTGGGACCCCGAGCCGCCAAGTGAGTTCAAGCGATTTTACAGCGCATTTCTCGCGTGGCGGGATGCAAACGGATGGGATAACGGGATGGCGGACCATGTTCCCGAACTGTTTCGGGCCGCAGGACTGGCAGATGTCACAAGCCGTGCACAAGACGAGGTTGCCTTACGTGGAGGCGAGGAGTTCGCCGAGCGCACGGCTTTATGGTCCGAGGTGATCGAGAATGTGGGTGAGCAACTTGCAGGGGCTGGATTCTGCACGGAGTTGGAGTTGAAAGAAGCGCGTGAATGCTATCGCCTGTGGGTGAAAACGGAATTGGTGAAGCAGACTCTCACGATGCGGGCTGTTGCGGGAACAGTGCCGTGAAAAGGATTCGTGAGAAGGGGAGGAGCCGGACGAGGGCGTCCGGCGCCGACCAGGGGTCGGCCCCACTACACGGGTCAGCGTCGAGCTACAGCGACCAGCCTGGCCGCATCGACATCGTAAGGCTTGCCGCTGAAATCGCCGAAGAGATCAACCGCCGCGAAACCGGATTGCAGCAACATGTCCTTGAGCTCGCGACCGGAATAAATGAAGTGCTCCAGCCAGAACGTCCGTGCATGCCCGTCTTTGATCAACACCCATTCGTTGCGGACTTTGGTCCAGTCGTCTTGAATGCGGGGCCGTTGCAACCATTGGATTCCGTGGGGGTGGTCGGTGCAGATCGCTTCTTGACGGACGCGGGCCAGGCGTTCCTTGCCGAGAACGTCGATCACGAAAACACCACCTGGGCGGAGATTCGCATGGATATTCTTCAGGACGCCGAGATTCTCTTCGTCGTCTGAAAAGTAGCCGAAGGAAGTGAACAAGCAGCAAGCTAAATCATAGAAGCCTGGGCGCACGAACTCGCGCATGTCCTGCTGCACCCACTCGACTGCGCTCGAATGTTCGCGAGCCTTGTCGAGCAGGAACCCGGTGCGGTCGACGCCGGTGACAGAGAAACCGCGTTTGGCGAATTCAGCCGAATGCCGGCCCGGTCCGCAACACAGGTCGAGGACTTTTTGTCCCGCCGGCTTGGTCAACGACAGAATCTGATCGACTTCTGCCGAAGCCGCGGCAAATCGCTCCGGAGGAAACATGAGCGGATAGAAATCCCGCCAGAAGCTCTCGTCTTCAAACCAGTTGTTTTCGGCCATCTATTCGGAAACGATTGGCTCTGGCGTCTCTTCGGGGCGAGGTTGCATTTCAGGATGCGAAGACAGAAACCGGACGCAGGTATTCCAGCGCAGAATGGCGTCGTCGTTTCCGGCGGGCCGCAACTTTTCGGCTTCCGCAAAGAAATTGAGCGCCTTTACGACCCAGTCATAAACTGTATGGCGGGAATCCCTGCCTCCTGCTTGGTGGCGCGCCCGGGCTCTTCGCTCCCACACAATGCCGCTGTAGTAGGCTTGGTCATATGGCGACGCCAGCCGGGCGGCAACGGCAAGTCCGCTCGAATAGGCTCGCGCGTCGTAGACAATCTGGTCGCTGAGCGCGAGCACCAGGCAAATCAGTGCCCGCTGGTTATTCGGCTCGCTTTCCAAAATGTCGCGGCAGATGCTCTCCGCCTGCGAAGGCTCATTTAGCAACCGGTAATGCTCTGCCTTGGTCAAAGCACCGGGGATGCTGTCGTGAGAAATCGGTTTCAGTTCGAACATGGGACCTCCTGTTTCTCAGAGGATATGGAAGAGTTTTTTCAGCGGGTCGAAATAGCGATCGACCAGGCGTTCCTTGAGCGGAATTATGGCATTCTCCGTGATCGTGATGGACTCCGGACACACCTGGCGGCAGCAGGTGGTGATGTTGCAATACCCGATGCTGTGCTTCTTGCGCAAATCCACGACCCGGTCTTCCACATCGAGCGGATGCATCTCGAGCGCGGCGGCGTACACAAAAAAGCGCGGGCCAATAAACTCGTCGAACTTCTGGTGCTCACGCAGGACATGGCAGACGTCCTGGCACAAGAAACACTCAATGCATTTGCGGAATTCCTGCACGCGATCGACGTCGGCCTGCTGCATGCGCCAGGTGCCATCGGGCGCGTCGGGCGGCCGGGGCGTGAATTTCTTGATGGTCTTTTTAACTTGGAAATTCCAGGAAACGTCAGTCACCAGGTCGCGAACGGAAGGAAATGCGTGCATCGGCTCCAGAATCACGGGCATGTCCAGATTCAGGGAACTAAGCCGGGTCATGCACATCAGTTTGGGCATGCCGTTGATCTCGGCGGAACAGGAGCCGCACTTGCCAGCCTTGCAATTCCAGCGTACGGCGAGATCGGGCGCCTGCTCGGCCTGGATGCGATGGACCGCGTCCAGCACCACCATCCCCTCATCCACGGGAGTCTTGTAGTCTTTGAACCCGCCGCCGCTGGAATCGCCGCGCCAGATTCGAAAGATCGCCTGGGCCTGTGTCTGAGCCTGAACCGGCATCTACTTCATCTCCTCGATAACCTTCTTCAATTCGCCGGGTATTGGCAGAATTTCCCTTTTCTCAACGATCATTTCGCCGCTTAAGCCGCGCCGCACGATGATATTGTACTTACCCCACTCGGGATCCTTGTCCGGGAAGTCGTCCCGGAACTGGGCGCCACGGCTCTCTTTGCGGAGAATCGCGGCTCGCGTGATGGCCTCAGAAACGGTGAAGAGATTGTCCAGATCCATGGCGGTATGCCAGCCGCCGTTGTAGTGGCGGTTGCCCGGCACACCGACAATCGCGGCGCGGGCGCGGAGTTTCCCAACAACGTCCAAAGCCTCCACCATTTCGGCTTCTACGCGAACGATGCCCACCAGAGACTGCATGCGGTCTTGCAGCTCGTGCTGAATCGCGTACGGGTTTTCGCCTTCTGCGCCGCGATCAAACGGCGCGAGGGCGGCCTTGGCGCTAATCTCAATCTGCGCTTCATCCACGGCCGCGGGCTTGTTTTCCTTAGCGAAGGCCGCGGCGTATTCTCCGGCGCGCTTGCCGAAAACAATGAGATCGGATAGCGAATTGCCCCCCAAGCGATTGGCGCCGTGCAGACCGGCGGCCGACTCTCCCGCCGCAAACAGGCCCGGCAGAGTGGACATCTGCGAATCGCCATCCACGCGAATTCCGCCCATCATGTAGTGCGTGGTCGGGCCAACCTCCATGGCTTCCTTGGTGATGTCGATGTCGGCGAGCTGCTTGAACTGGTGATACATGCTGGGCAGCTTGCGCTTGATGTGCTCTTCGCTCTTCGGCAGCCGTTCCTTGATCCAGGCAATATCGAGAAAGACTCCGCCATGCGGGCTGCCGCGTCCGGATTTTACTTCGCGATTGATGCAGCGCGCCACGTGATCGCGCGTGAGCAGCTCCGGCGGCCGGCGGGCATCGCGGTCGCCTTGGGTGTAGCGCCAGCCCTCGTCCTCGTTGTCGGCTGTCTGCGTCTTGTAGAGATCGGGAATGTCGTCGAACATAAAGCGCCGGCCTTCGCTGTTGCGCAACACGCCGCCCTCGCCGCGAACGCCTTCCGTCACCAGAATGCCGCGAACGCTGATGGGCCACACCATGCCGGTCGGGTGGAATTGGAGAAACTCCATGTCCAGCAACTCGGCTCCGGCGCGGAAAGCGAGCGCGTGACCGTCGCCGGTGTATTCCCAACTGTTGCTGGTCACCTTGAACGCGCGTCCAACACCGCCGGTTGCCACGACCACGGCGTTGGCGCGCCAAAGAATGAATTGTCCGCGTTCGCGATCGTAGCCGAACGCGCCCGCCACGCGGCCGGAGTCCACCAGCAGCGTGAGTACCGTGCATTCCATATGCACTTCCATGCCCGTGTGGATGCCATGATCCTGCAAAGTGCGGATCATCTCGAGACCGGTGCGGTCGCCGACGTGCGCCAGGCGGGGATAACGGTGCCCGCCGAAGTTGCGCTGCAGAATCTTGCCGTCCTTGGTGCGGTCGAACAGAGCGCCCCACGCTTCCAGTTCGCGGACGCGGTCGGGCGCTTCCTTGGCGTGAAGTTCCGCCATGCGCCAATTGTTAACGTACTGGCCTCCGCGCATGGTGTCGGCGAAATGCACTTTCCAGTTGTCGCGCTCGTCGACGTTGGCCAGGGCGGCCGCCACTCCGCCTTCGGCCATCACTGTGTGCGCCTTGCCCAGCAGCGATTTGCAAACTACTCCGACCTTCACGCCATTCGCCGCCGCTTCAATGGCGGCTCTCAACCCCGCTCCGCCCGCCCCGATGACCAGCACATCGTAGGCGTGCGTCTGATACTCCGGCATTAAAAGAATCTCCAGTCGGTCCAAATGCCCATCGAGCACAGACGCACGTAAATGTCGGCGAAACCCACCGAGAACAGGCTCGCCCAGGCCCACTTTTTGTGATTTCCATTGAGGCAACTGACGCACTCGTAGAGCTTATGGCGCGCCGGATGATTGGACATCTGGTCGATGCTGCCGCCAACCAAGTGGCGAAACGCATGGCATCCGAAGACATATCCCGCTAGCAAAACCACGTTGACCACTAACACGAGCGTGCCCACGCCGATTCCAAAACCATCTTTGAACCAGAATGCTTTTATCGCATCATAGAGCAGAAAGCCCCAGACGATGTAGGACAGGCGCAAAAATTGCCGGTGAAGATTTTGCAGAATCAGCGGAAACGAGCGCTCTCCGAGGTACGACTTGCGCGGCTCGCTGACGGCGCAGGCCGGCGGGTCGGCCCAGAAGGATTTGTAGTAAGCGCCGCGATAGTAATAGCAGGTCAAACGGAACAGGCCGGGAATCCAGAGGATCAACAGCGCCGGAGAGAAGGGAAGAAAGGACGGATACCAGGCCGGCTTGGGACCGAACATGGCATGCGGAGAGTCGCCAAAGATCTCCGGCGAATAGAAGGGCGAGATATAGGGGCCGGACGTGTAGTAAGCGTTCTGGAAGGCCGCCCAATTGGCGTAAACCAGAAACGCGCCGAGCCCGAGAAAAACCAGAAGTGGCGAGAGCCACCAGTTATCGCGCCGCGACGTTTGACCGAAGCGGCCATTCTTCCAAACCAAATCCGGAGCTGCCATGATGCGGTTCCCAAGTTATCACAGCTCCGGAGCAACGCGACCTTGTGCGGCTTGATTCAAGGCGTATATATTTGGGAGCCCGGTTGCGCCCGGCGGAGTTATCGTACGGAATCGGGGATCCTCCCGACACCGGGCAAAAGGCGGGATAATTGGAATTGTGTACATTGCGAAAGCATTCGCCAACCAGGCAGAGTTCTTTGCGGCTGTCGATCATGCGGCCAGCACGCTGCCGCCTGGCATAAGCGTCACGCCGGCGCTCGGAACCGACTGGGACGGAGAACCGGCTGTTTTTTTCCAGATCGTCCTTGCGGACAATGCTGGCGCGAGAGCGCAACTCCTAGCGCTCACGAAGCAAATCTCCCAGGGCATCGTCCAACAAGTTCAGCCTCTTGAAGAATGGGGCGTCCTTCCCTACTTCGACTTTAAGACACAAACCGATAAGGCCAAGATGAAAGAACCAGCTTGGACGTGATCGAGTGGCGTACGCAGATGATTTGCTGGTGCTTGCCGCCGAACTGGCCGGCCTCCATCAACAGACCTCCCATCAGGCCAGTTTGCGCCGTGCCGTTTCCACCGCCTACTACGCGCTATTTCATCTCCTGATTGCCGAAGCCACGGCCAACTGGAGCCGGCCCGAATTGCGTCCGTTGCTAGCGCGGGTGTTCGATCACGGCCCGATGAAGCAAGCCGCAGACAAGAAAGTTTCGGAACTCAATAGCTATTTCAAGGAGAAGCCGCCGGATGGGCCGGAGCGTAGAATTGCAGTTCACCTCTACAATGTGGCGGATACCTTTGCGCAGGCCCAACATCATCGGAACGAGGCCGACTATAATGTCGCTCGAGAGTGGGAGCCTGCCGAGGTCGTTCTCCATATCGATGGCGTCGCAGAGGCGTTTAATAGCTGGAACACGATTCGCGAAAACCCGGTGGCGCAGGCGTATCTCGTCTCTCTGTTGCCTAGCAAGGAACGGCGCCAGAATGAGAAGCCGCGCTCAGATAAGCGGCCAACCTAGCGGGAAACAACCACTAACATCGAGGCAGCCGGCGCCCCACATCGCCAGCACCGAGACCCATCTTTACCTGCCTGACCCGCAGCCCGACAGATTGGCCCTCTAATTTCCACCGGATGTATGCTGCATGACTTTCGCCCGCTCCACCATCGCGGCGACATCGGCAAGGAGCTTTTTGGCATCGTACACAATGCCATCTTTGATGGTGTATTTCACGCCGCCCACCCGCTCCACGTTGCCGGTCTTGTCGTTTAGTTTCGGCCATCCCGTACCGTACAGCACTTTCAGATTTTCCACCGGATTCTGATCGACGATCACCATGTCGGCCAGCAATCCGGGACGGATGATTCCGAAATCGATCGGCTTGCCTTTGGGTTCGTGCAGCGTCATGGCGCCGTTCATGGTGGCCGAGCGAATGACCTCCAGCGGCGTCAATCCGGCTTCGCGCAACATCTCCATCTCGAGAACGAAAGAGAAACCGTAAAGCTGGTAGATAAAACCGGAATCGGTGCCGGTGGTCACGCGGCCCCCCTTGTTTTTGAAGTCGTAGATGAAGCTCATCCAGACCTGATAGAACTTTTTCCAGGCGTACTCGTCTTCCGTCGTCCAGTAATACCAATAAGAGCCGTGATTACCGCGGTTAGGTTCATAAAAGGCCCACATAGAAGGCAGAGTGTAGGTGCTGTGCCATTCGGCTGTCTTGGCCCGCATGAGATCGCGTCCCGCGGAATAGATGTTCATGGTCGGATCGAGCGTCACCTTGCGAGCGATAAATTCGTCGATCAAATCGTTCCATTCCTTGCTTCCGCGCGGATGAATCTTGTCCCAAAGACGCGCCACCTGGCCGAAACGGTCCTGCTCGTTGTTGTAGTTGTGCGTAGCGGGGTAGGGCTGAATGGTGCTGTCGGCCAGCAGAGCTTCAAAGATTCCGTAAAAGTGCGTCACGGTTCCCAGGCCCAGCCGTACGGCATCGCGCGCATTCATCCGTACCACGCCCTCCTGGTCGAGGTGCGCCACCGAACCGAGTCCCAGTTTCTTGCCTTCATCTAATAGAGCGGCCATAATTTCCGGATCCTGCGCACCGAGCTTGATGCCGTCGATGCCGCGATTGGCGGCCCACCGAACCCACTCACGGGCCTTTTCGGGCGTCTGTACCGGGTCCGTCTTCCAGCCCTCGCCGGTGAAAGGCCGATGATAGGCGTAAATGCGCGGAGCGACAATCTGGTTCCGGGCGCTACGCTCGCGCTCTTTCAGCGTCCAATCCATACCCGCGGCCGGCACACCGCGGACGGTGGTCACTCCATGCGCCATCCAAAGCTT
>DATFZA010000433.1:0-3058 GCA_035314765.1 Bryobacteraceae bacterium | reverse complement strand
ACCATCGCCAGACCCATGTGAAATCTCTGGTAGCTCGACCAGGCCCTTCTCCAGATCCTCCCGATCCGCGGCGCCACGGGGAGGCTCGATGAGAAAACGGCTGAGAATCAAACCCAGCACGATCCCGCACGATCCGAATATGACGAACGAAAAAAAACGCCCGCGATGATTCCCACGTAGACGCTGGTCTGGTGAGTGCCCATCGCGCGCGACCGTGTTTTCTTGCCATGATAGTCGCTGACTAGGGACATCGATGCTGGGAAATGCGCGCTTTCTCCGAGACCCTCGCCCGCGCGAAAAAAAGCAGATGGGTGAAGTTGCGCGACAACGCGGTAGCCATGCAGATGAGGCTCCAGAAGTGCAAGCCGGTCAGGATCGCGGTCTTCCGGCGGACCCGGTCAGCCACGCCACCCAGCAGGGGTCCGCAAAGCAGTACACCAGCGCGAAGGACGAGCCCAGCATGCCGAGTTGCAGATCGATGAGGTGGAATTCTTTGGACAGTAGCGGAAGCACCGAGAAGACGAGCATTCCTACGACGTAGCACTTTAGCCCGTTATCGGGGCCCCAACGAGAATTTTGTTCTCGTTAGCCGAATCGATCAAGCCGCGATCTTTAGTCCAACAGCGGCGACGAGTTGATCGAGGGCGGCCGCAACGGATCGGTAGAGCCTGTCGAGTTGAGTCAGCCGTTCTTCCGGCATGACTCGGTCTCCACGATACGGATGGAGGAGTCCTGCGGCGAGGGGTGCGTAGACCTTGTCAAACAGTTTGAGAAACAGCAGACAGATGCGATAGCAGTTGGGCAGCAGATGATAGCGCCGAGAATGCGGGAGCTTTTCAACCAAGCCTTTGGCGCGAAGTTTTGACAGTTCATAACGTACTGAACTGAGCGGGCAGTTCTCAACAGGGAGGCCGAGGGCTTCGGCCACGCCGGCCAGCAGTTCCGGCATTGTGAAGGTATCACCGGCGGCGACATGAGAGAAGCGCACCAGGGAACTCATCACGGCCAGTTGCCGGGGATGATCCAGTTTGAGCCCGGGAATCCGCTTGCCATTAGCAAGCACGGTGGGCTGACCGAGGTTTCGCAGTTCGCCGCGATCGAGGAACGTTTCGAGGATGTCCTGCTGCACCTCCTGATAGCGCGTGGTTATGCCTTGCAGTTTCTCGCGCAGCGGAACCAGGTTCTCCACTCCCTTATTGATGCCATAGTCCTTTTTGACATTGTTGGTCGCGGCTTCGAAGCGAAGCACGTCGTGGTCGCGCACGTAATGTTTGGCGAAGCCATTCTTGTAGTAGCTCCTCATCACCGGATTCCCCAGGTGCATGTCTTCGATTTCGGTCTGTAGTTTGCCCTGATACAGCTTGTTGACCCGCCGGCCAAAGATCACGGTCAGCTTGTCGGGCCGGCCGATATTGCGATTGGCGTCCAGCAGTCGTTCCCCCAGTTCATCGAGCGCGGCCCGCTTGCGGAAGATCAGGTTTTCGCAGTACTCTGTCTGGGCAAAGAACAACTGATGCCAGCAACCCGCCTCCCGCCGTTCTTGGGCCTGAAAGAAGGGAATCAGCCGGTTGATCCATTTGTGCCCGCAGCGGGTGAGATCGTCCGCGGTCAGGGAATCGGCCAGCTTCTGCAGGGCCGCCGGATCGCTGCATTGCCGGAAAGCATTTTTGCTTTGGGTAAAGTGAATACCGGCCGGCTTCATCTTGAGGGCAAGCCAATGAAGCTGATTCAGGCAGATCCGCGTGGAGAAGGGGAAGTAAGGACAGACTCGAACGAACATCGGTCCCCATTCGGCATCCCGCAGATAGAAGTTGTACTGGTTCACCCAGCGATACTTCGTTTCCAGATGCCACTTGTCCGCTGCTCCCACCGACGTCATGATACCGGCGGGTTCGCGCGCTTTGACGATCAACGCCACCTGGTCCGGTTCGGCGTTGCGAAAGTACGGCTCGACGAACTCGTCGCGGCGGCCTTCCGGCGCCTCCAGGATCTCCACACCCCAATTCTGTGCGCTGTGCGCAACCCAGTTCTGGTAATCATTGGCAACATCGCGCAATACTTTTCGGGTCATGGGATAAGTGTTCCGATAGACGTAGAAAAATCCCTGCGCTCTGGCTCCGTCCAGGAAGGATTGAATACAGCCGTTTAACAGAATGCGGTCAAAGCACCCGTAGGTGAACTTGATGCTATTCTTATGATGCTCGTAAAGCGCGTTCATGGGAACCTCCAGTGTGGTCAGATACCTGGAGCATACTCCCTTGAACGCCTCTCTGTTTTATGATCGAGCCCAGACCTCCGGCGCGCAGCTTTCGTGACCTCTTGGTATGGCGCAAGGCTCACGAATTTGTGTTGGCGGCGTATTCGTTCACGGCGGGCTTCCCCAAGCAGGAGACGTATGGTTTATCGCTGCAAATGCGGCGGGCGGCGGTTTCCATTCCGGCCAATATTGCCGAGGGATTCCGGCGGCGAGGCCAATCTGATAAAGCACGGTTCATGAATATCGCAGAGGGGTCGTTGGAGGAATGCCGTTACTTCTTGATCCTGGCGGAAGATCTTGGCTATGGCGATGCTGCCAAACTGCACAGCGTGCTGGACGAGGTCAGCCGGATGCTCGCTGCCTACGCCACGGCCATTCTGACTTCTGGCTCCTGACTTCTGACTCCTGTATCCCGCAGGGATATCAAGGGCGCAGCCCTTGCCTAGTTCTTACTCATCACTGGCGATCGCCGTTCAACGGCGCGAGAACTCCAGCAACTCCTCCACGAACGGTGCCATAGAGGCTTCAAACTGGGCGAGTTTTTCCTTGAACCCGGACAAGTCGCCGCTCCGCCCGCCCATTTCGATGTCGAGTGCCCGTTCGGCAAGCCTGCGGGCGCCGAAATGCCCAAGTGACCCCTTGATGGAATGAGCGCTGGTCTGCACGCCCGTGGCATCGCCTTGGGACACCGCCTTGCGGAGAGAGGTCATCAATACGGGATACTCAGCGAGAAAAAGCTGGGCGAGCTCCCTAAGCAAATCGACATCGCCATCAGTCAGGCTCAGCGCCGAACGCTCGTCA
>DATFZA010000432.1:0-8210 GCA_035314765.1 Bryobacteraceae bacterium | reverse complement strand
GGCCTGATGGCGGGAAGCGCTTTCGTGGAAAAGATTCTTCCCACCGCCAAGGCGCCCGCGCCAGGCGCATCACAAAGACCGGCCGCGGCGTCCGGTCTGGAAATTGTGTTCCGGCCCGATCCATCCGTCGGAGACGGTTCGCTTTCAAACAACGCCTGGCTGCAGGAGATGCCCAAGCCGCAAAATAAGATGACTTGGGATAACGCCGTTTGGATCTCGCCCAAGAGCGCGGAGCACTACGGCGTGACCACCGGCGACGTGATCGAAATTTCGCTCGAAGGCCGCAAGGTGACTGGTCCGGTTTGGATTCTGCCTGGCCACGCGGACGAATCGCTGACGGTGCACTTTGGCTATGGGCGCACCCGCGCCGGCAAAGTTGCCGACGGGATCGGCTTCAACGCCTACGCGCTGCGGGGCAGTTCGGGGATCTGGCACGGTTCAGGCGCACAGATCGAGCGAAAATCGCGCGGGTACAAGTTCGCCAATACGCAACACACGCAGACCATGGAAGAGCGCGATCCCTTCCGCGCCGGCACGTTCGCCGAATATCACAAGGACTCCGAGTTCGCCAATCCCGAAGAGAAGCACGTGCCCGACGGGACTTCGATGTTTCCGCTCTGGGAATACAAAAACCATAAATGGGGCATGTCGGTGGACCTCACCGCTTGCGTGGGTTGCCACGCTTGCACTATCGCCTGCCAGGCGGAAAATAACATCGCCGTGGTCGGGAAAGCGGAAGTGGCCAAGGGCCGCCACATGAACTGGCTGCGCATCGACCGGTATTACCGGGGCGGGTTTGACGATCCGGAAATGTTCTTCCAGCCGGTGCCATGCATGCACTGCGAGAACGCGCTGTGCGAGCTGGTTTGTCCGGTGGCGGCGACCGTGCACAGCGCCGAGGGCCTGAACGAGATGGTGTACAACCGCTGCGTGGGCACGCGCTATTGCTCCAATAACTGCCCTTACAAAGTGCGGCGTTTCAACTTCTTCCTGTACGCCGATTGGGACACGCAAAGCCTGTGGGGCGTGCGAAATCCCGACGTCACCGTGCGCAGCCGCGGCGTGATGGAAAAGTGCAGCTACTGCATTCAACGCATCAACCGCGTCAAAATCGACGCGGAAAAGCAAGACCGGCCGGTTAAGGACGGCGAAATCGTGACAGCCTGCCAACAGGCCTGTCCGGCCGAAGCGATCGTCTTTGGCGATCTGAACGATCCCAACAGCCGCGTGGCGAAATTGAAGAGCCAGCGGCGCGATTACAAATTACTCGAAGACCTGGATACTCGTCCGCGGACCACGTATCTGGCGCGCTTGCGGAATCCGAATCCGGATCTCGAGAAGGGATGAACCACCGGTGCAACTTGACGATCGAGAACCGACTGCCCTAGCCACCCTGGACCCGGGGCCCGATAAGGTCATCGGACCCGGACACGATTACGGCACGGTCACCGACGAAATCAGCGGCGTGGTCTTGCGTCCCTTTCTCAAGACGCCGCCGCAAATGTTCATTGGCTTTGCGTGCGCGTTCCTGCTGGTAAATATTTTCCTGGTAGCCGTGACTTGGCTGTTCGCCCGGGGCGTGGGCGTTTGGGGCATCATGATTCCGGTGGCCTGGGGATTCGCGATCATCAACTTCGTCTGGTGGATCGGAATCGGCCACGCCGGGACGCTGATTTCGGCCATTTTGCTACTGCTGAAGCAGGACTGGCGCACATCGATCAACCGCTTCTCGGAAGCGATGACGCTGTTCGCGGTGGCTTGCGCCGGCATGTTCCCGATTCTCCACCTCGGCCGTCCCTGGCTGGCGTATTGGCTAATACCGTATCCAAACACGATGTGGCTGTGGCCTCAGCCGCGTAGCCCGCTGATCTGGGATGTGTTCGCGGTATCCACTTATGCAACGGTCTCGGTCCTGTTCTGGTTCACCGGCCTGATTCCGGATCTAGCGAGCATGAGGGACAAGGCGGGCTCTCCGATCGCTCAGAAGATCTTCGGCTTGCTAGCCATGGGGTGGCGGGGTTCGGCGAAACATTGGGCGAGGTATCAGAAAGCCTACCTGTTGTTGGCCGGTCTTTCCACGCCGCTGGTGGTTTCGGTGCATTCGGTAGTGAGTTTCGACTTCTCGGTGGCGATTATCCCGGGTTGGCACACTACCATCTTTCCGCCGTACTTCGTCGCGGGCGCTATTTATTCCGGTTTTGCCATGGTGCTGACGCTGGCGATCCCAGTACGGCGCTGGTATCATCTGGAAGACCTGATCACCATGCGCCACATCGAGTGCATGTCGAAGGTGATGCTCGGCACGGGGCTGATTGTCGCGTACGGGTATGTCATGGAGGCGTTCATGGCCTGGTACAGCGCCAACGAATATGAACGCTACGCCTTTCTCAACCGCATGTGGGTGGGTGGCTATTGGTGGACCTATTGGCTGCTTGTCTTATGTAATATTCTGATACCGCAATTGCTGTGGTCGCGCCGCGTGCGCATGACCATTCCAGCGGTTTTCGTGATCTCGCTGGTGGTCAATGTGGGAATGTGGCTGGAGCGCTTCGTCATTGTCGTCACCAGCCTGACCCGCGACTTTGTTCCATCGTCCTGGGGCATGTACTATCCGACGGTTTGGGACTGGGCCACTTACGCGGGAACCATCGGCGTATTTTTGAGTCTGATGTTTCTCTTCATTCGGGGCCTGCCGGCCATCTCAATCTTTGAGATGCGCGAGGTAGTGCACCACAACGCGGAGGCGGCGCATGCATCCGGGGACTAACGGAGCCGGACATTTCGGAGCGCCATTTGGCTTGATGGCGGAGTTTGACACGCCGGAGCCGTTGCTCGAAGCCGCGCGCCGCGCACGCGACGAAGGATACCGGAATATGGATGCGTATACCCCGATGCCGGTGGAGGGCTTGTCGGAGGCGATTGGATTTCACACCAGTTGGGTGCAGCGGTTAGTGTTCATCGCCGGAGTCTCGGGCGCCACCGGCGGCTTTACGTTGTGCTGGTGGATGACGGTGATCGCTTATCCGCACATTGTTGCCGGGCGGCCGCTCAATTCCTGGCCCGCCTACGTACCGATCACGTTTGAGTCCATGGTGTTGATCTCGTGCCTCACGGCCGTAATCGGGATGCTGGCGCTGAATGGTTTGCCGCAGCCGTATCATCCGGTTTTCAATGTTCCCGAGTTCGCGCGCGCTTCGCGGGATCGATTTTTTCTGTGCATCGAGTCGACGGATCCGAAGTTCGATTCCGAGGGGACGCGGGCGTTTCTCGAGGAACTTCAGCCGCTGGGGGTGACGGTTGTTGAACCTTGACAGTCTATCAATAACCTGCCCAGGGCCGATTAATAATCGGCCGCACTCTCGAAGGCCGGTCTCCGGTCACTCGCCAGGGGACACAGCTACGATAATTTTGACGGAGGGAACTCGGACACGAGCCCGCTGTGTCCCCATCCGCGTCGCGAAGCCGCCGGTTTTCCCTGCTCCTTCAATGCACGCTCGCGCTCACTCGAAACAGGTTAATAACCTGCCCCACAAGGCTATTCTTCTGGCGAGCCTGGTGCTGCTTGCCGGTTGCCGGCAAGACATGCACAACCAACCCCGCTACAAGCCACTTGCCGCGACCGATTTTTTCGGCGACGGACGTTCCGCGCGGCCTCCGGTGGAAGGAACCGTGGCGCGTGGATATCTTCGCCTCGATAGCGCGCGCTATACGGGCAAGGTAGAAGGCAAGGACATCGACTATTTCCCGTTTCCGATCACCCGCGCGGATCTGGACCGGGGCCAGCAGCGATTCAACATTTACTGCTCGCCCTGCCACAGCCGAATTGGCGATGGCAATGGAATGGTGGTACGGCGCGGTTTTCGCCAGGCGGCTTCGTATCACACCCAGAAGCTGATACAAGCGCCGGTGGGACATTTTTTCGACGTCATCACTAACGGATTTGGCGCCATGCCGAGTTACGCGTCGCGAGTCGCGCCGGACGACCGCTGGCGCATTGCCGCCTACATCCGGGTACTGCAGCTCAGCGAGAACGCCAAGGTTGAAGATGTTCCGCCGGATAAACGGGCGGATATCGATAAAGGCGTCGTCACGCCGGAACCGCCGAAGCAGGAAACCAAATGAATCCATCCGATTCCGTCACCATGCAGATCAACCGATGGCAGCGGATCGCCCTAGTGGTTGGCGTAGCCTTCACCTTGCTTGCGATCTTTGAGTTCGTGATCGATCCCCAACAATTCTTGCGCTCCTACTTGTTTGCGTATATTTATTGGCTCGGCATGGGGATCGGCTGCCTGGCAATTCTTCTGTTACATCACACCGTCGGCGGCAAGTGGGGAATGCTGATCCGGCGCATGTGCGAAGCGGGTGCGCGCACGCTTCCCTTCACGATCGTGCTGCTCATTCCGGTGCTGCTGAATCTCCCAAAAATTTATCCCTGGGCCCAGCCCGCGGCGGCGAGCGACACGGTGATCCAGTCCAAGGCGCTCTACCTCAACCTATGGTTTTTCCTAGCGCGCGTGGTGTTCTATTTCTCGATATGGGCGCTGTATGCGTACCGGTTGAGCGGCTGGTCGAGTGAACAGGACCGCACCGGGGACGAGCGTCTGATTGGGAAAATGCGCTCCATGAGCGCGCCTGGGTTGGTGGTGTTTGTATTCGTGACCACCTTCGCCTTCGTCGACTGGGTGATGTCTCTGGAGCCGCACTGGTTTTCGACTATTTACGGCGCGATGTTTCTCGTGGGCCAGGTGCTGCTGGCTTTTGCTTTCATGAATGCTCTCGTGATCACTTTTTCCGACCGTCCTCCCATCAATCAATATGTAACGAAACAGCACGTACACGACCTCGGCAACATGATGTTCGCGTTTATGGTTCTGTGGGCCTATCTCTCGTTTTCACAGTTCCTGATTACATGGGCCGGGAATCTTCCAGATGAGATTCCGTGGTATCTGCGCCGTCTGAGAGGGGGTTGGGGCTGGGTCGCGCTCACGCTGGTGATTTTTCATTTTGCTGTCCCGTTCGTTCTGTTGCTGATGCGGGGCGTCAAACGGCAGGCCAACCGCTTGTTCAAAGTTTGCCTGCTCATGCTCGTCATCCGGCTAGTGGACGTGTATTGGGTGGTCGAACCGGCCTTCTACAACCAACAGCTCAAGATCCATTGGATGGACTTCACAACTCCGCTGGCGGTGGGCGGTCTCTGGCTGGCGGCTTTCTTTTGGCAGTTAAAGTCCCGGACGTTGCTCCCCTTGCGCGATCCGCGGCTGATCGGCGCGCCGCGCGAAACCGTGTCGTACTAAAGCGAAATGGACACGAAAAACAACTCGATAGGGCATGAAGTCGTAGACGCCAGTATCCGGGGCATTCTCTACGCCGGCGCCGGTCTCGCCGTGGCCACGGTGCTTTCGGCGCTCCTCGTCTACGGTATCTTTCAATATCTCACCGCTCATCCGCTGGCCACGGAACCAGCCAATCCCATGGCGGAAACGGAGCAACAGCAGTTTCCTCCCGCGCCGCGGATCGAGGACCATCCCACGGTGGAATTGAAAGATCTCCGTGCGCAAGAAGATCGCCTGCTTTCCACATACGGCTGGACAGACAAAAAGGCGGGAGTGGTTCGCATTCCCATTGAACGGGCCATGGAATTACAGATGGAGCGCGGCTTTCCGGTGCGGAAGGAGCCGGCGAAATGAAAAGCCTTTTGGTTCTTCTTTGTTCTGCGACCGCCCTTGCACAGATGCAGACCTCTTATCGGCCGCCCATCCTGCGCGCCGTAGGCATCGATCAGAAGATGGGCGCGCAAGTACCTCTGGATTTGCCTTTCACCGATGATGTGGGAAATCCGGTCACGCTGCGGCAATATTCCGGGAAGCCGATGGTCCTGGCGCTGGTTTATTACGCGTGCCCGTCCCTCTGCAACATGGTGTTGAGCGGGTTGGTGCGCAGCATCAAAGACATGAGTCTTTCCGCCGGCCGGGATTTTGAAATTGTTGCGGTGAGTTTCGACCCGCGCGAGACCCGGGAGATGGCCGCGGCGAAAAAGGCGACGTATCTGAAAAGCTACGCGCGGCCGGGCGCTGAGCGGGGTTGGCACTTCCTCACCGGCGCTGACGCTTCCAGCAAAGGCCTGGCCGGCGCGGTTGGTTTTCACTACGCCTATGACCCGATAACGAATCAGTACGCGCATGGCAGCGCCATCATCGTCCTGACGCCGGAGGGCCGCGTGTCGAAGTACTTCTACGGCATCGAATATCCGGAACGCGATCTGCGTTTGGGCCTGGTTGAAGCATCCAATCATCGCATTGGATCGCCCATCGACCGGGTAATGCTTTACTGCTTTCACTACGACCCATCCAACGGCAAGTACGGGATGGTGATTATGAACGTGCTGCGCCTGGGGGGTCTGCTCACGGTGGGCACTCTGGCGCTCTTCATGCTGGTGATGTTCCGGCGCGATTTTCGGCAACAGAAAGCGATTTAGATGGACGGTCTTTCCATTTTTCCAGAAAGCGCTTCCACCACGGCCGGCCAGGTCGACGCGCTCTACACTTTTCTTCTCGTGGTGTGCATCCCCATGACGGCGCTGATCTTCGCCGCTGTGTTTTTCTTTGCCATCAAATACCGGCGCAGGAGCGACCTGGACCGTCCCAAAGCCATTCATGGATCCCTGACGCTAGAAATTACCTGGAGCGTGATTCCTTTTCTGATCATGCTGGTGATGTTTGCCTGGGGAACCAAACTGTATTTTCAGAATTACAGTCCCCCGCACGCAGGCACTCTCGATATTTACGTAACCGGCAAACAGTGGATGTGGAAGATCCAGCACCCGGATGGACAGCGCGAGATCAATGAGCTGCACGTGCCGGTGGGCCGTGCGGTCAGGCTCATTCTGGCGAGCGAGGATGTGATTCACAGCTTTTTCGTCCCCGCTTTCCGCTTGAAACATGATGTGGTGCCCGGCAGTTACCAGACTTATTGGTTCGAGGCAACGAAACCGGGCCGTTATCATATCTTCTGCGCCGAATATTGCGGCACCAATCATTCCCGCATGATTGGCTGGGTTACGGTGATGGAACCCGCCGAATATGAAAAGTGGCTGGCCGGCGGCAGCGCCGGAGGGTCCATGGCTGAGCAGGGTGAGAAGCTATTTCAACAGTACGGATGCGTGAGTTGTCATATTGCCGACACGCAAGGCCGGTGTCCCTCCCTGCGCAACGTATTTGGCCGCCCGGTGGTGCTCGATGACGGACGGACCGTGATGGCCGACGAAGCGTACGTGCGCGAATCGATTCTTAACCCTAACGCCAAAATCGTGAAAGGCTACCAGCGCGATATTATGCCTGTGTTTCAGGGTCAGATCAACGAAGAGGGCCTGCTGCAACTGATTGCCTACGTCAAGAGCCTGTCTGCGCCCGTTGTTCCCCCGCCTTCGCCAGCCGTAAAGACCGCGCAAGCCAAAGCGCCGAAATAAGGAAATTCAGTATGAGCACACTAGTTCAGCCGCATCCTTTTGACGTCGAAACGAAACCGAATTATCTCAACGTGGACTACGGCTGGAAGTCCTGGCTCTTCACCACCGACCACAAGCGCATCGCGTTGCTCTACCTTTTTTCGATTACCGCATTTTTCTTTGTGGGTGGCGGTTTCGCCGTCGCCATGCGCGTCAACTTGCTCTTTCCCGACGGCCTCTTCGACCACGACACCTATAACAAGATGTTCACCATGCACGGGGTCATCATGGTTTTCTTTTTCCTGGTCCCGTCTATCCCCGCGACACTCGGCAATTTCCTGATCCCTATCATGGTCGGCTCGCGCGATCTTGCCTTTCCGCGCATCAACCTGTTGAGCTGGTACATCTACATCGTCGCTGGTATTTTCACGTTAGGCGCGGTGGTGCGCGGCGGCGTCGATACCGGTTGGACGTTTTATGCGCCTTTCAGCACCACTTACTCAAATACGCATGTGATTCTGGCCGCAACGGGCGTATTCATATCGGGTTTTTCGTCTATCCTGACGGGGCTCAATTTTATCGTTACCATCCACAAGATGCGTTGCCCCGGCATGACCTGGTCGCGCCTTCCGCTATTCGTCTGGAGCCATTACGCCACCAGCCTGATCCAAGTGCTGGGCACCCCGGTGATCGCCATCACGCTGGTTCTGCTGGGGCTGGAGCGCGTGCTTCATGCCGGTATTTTCGATCCAAACCTCGGTGG
>DATFZA010000431.1:0-2612 GCA_035314765.1 Bryobacteraceae bacterium | reverse complement strand
CCATTTTGCGCGCCGTGCGCCTGGCTCCTACCCTAGGCGGCGTCCCAGGCCTCAAATCCTAAATTGTGGGGCAGGATATTATCCTGCGGCGGGTTATTAACCCGCCAAACCTCAAAATTAAGAAATCCTGAAGTTCACATCAATCTCAGCGATCGGGTGGACTTGTATTTCGGGCCGGCCTGGACCTTCAGCTTGTGCCATCATGTCAGAATCGTGACGCGCACCGCTCTCGCTTTCGCTTTCCTTGCCCTAGCCGCCTTCGCCCAAGCGCCCTCCGACGTTGAGGCGGTAGTAGAAACCGATCTCGGCACATTCCGCATCGAGTTCGCCCCCGACCAAGCCCCCAAGCACGTCGAGCAATTTCTCAAATTCGCGCGCCAAGGCTATTACGACGGAAGCGCCTTTCACCGCGTCGTTGCCAACGGCATCATCCAAGGCGGCGATCCGCTACTCAAAGATCCCAAAACCAAGCGTGAACTCTGGGGCACAGGCGGTCTCAATCTACTCGCCGCCGAGATCGGCGATTTGAAGCACGAGCGCGGCACAGTCTCCACCGTCCGCATCCCCAACAAACCATCCAGTGACGGCAGCCAGTTCTTCGTCTGCGTCTCTCCGCAAGCCGTGCTCGACGGCCAGTTCACCGCCTTCGGCCGCGTGGTGGAAGGCATGGACGTGGTCGAGAAAATTTCGCAAGTTCCCGTCGATTCGAACGGACTCACCATCACTCCCGTCCGCATCCGCAAGGTGACTTTGGAACCCAAGAAGACTGAGCCGTATCTCAACACCCCCGTGGCGGAACTGCAGAAGACGGTCACGCTGAAAACTACGCTTGGCGCGATCCGGATCAAAATGGAACCAGGCTGGGCGCCCAACCACGTGCGCAATTTTCTCAAGCTGACCTCCACGGGCTTCTATAACGGAACCGCCTTTCACCGCATATCCAAAGGTTTTGTGGTCCAAGGCGGAATGAGCAACGGGCACAACTCCGAGCGCTGGGTCCATCCGGTCAAGGGCGAGTTTCGCAACGACGTCAAACATACTCGCGGTATCGTTTCCATGGCGCGCACCGAGGATCCGGATTCCGCCACCACTTCGTTTTTTCTGATGCTGGGCGACGCGCCCCACCTGGATGGCAAGTACTCCGCTTTTGGCCGCGTCATCGAAGGACTCGATGTTCTCGACGCCTTCGAAAAAGAAGAAGTGGATGGCGAAACTCCTAAGCGCCATCTGGAAATCGTCGAAGCCGTGATCGATCCGTGAACCTGGCGGGACCGCCCAGAGTTTGAATGGACCCGCTGCACTAAGAATTCGCTCGTGGTATTCTCATCGATAGCAAGACGCTATGAGGGAAGCAACGGCGGCCTGGCTGGGACATTTGTCGTGCCCGAAATGCGGTTCGACTGACATACGCCGATCGCGGGGTGAAGGAATTTTCGCCGCTTTTGCAAAGATTTTTGGCCGCTGGCCGTTTCGCTGCCGAAGCTGCCGGACCAAGTTCTACCGCCAGGCTGAATCCACCGATGTGCGGGAATAAGCGATGCGCGGGAATAGGCGATGCCCGGGAATAAGCGGCGTCAGGGCCCCGTATGCCGGTCGACCCAGCGTGGCACCTTCTCTCTTTCGTCATACTGCAACGTTGCCCAATTCTCAAAACCCATACGTCTGGCTGCCTCCTGCCGTTTTAGCGGACCTGGGTCCGGCAAATAGAGAACGCCGGCTTGGTCCGGGCGGTTGAGGTTGTAGCGCCGTGGAATATAGGCGAGGAACACCGCTCCTCTCCGGAACGGCGGATTCGCCGCCAACTCGCGAACGCGCTCCATATGCGATCGCAGTTCCAGATTCCAATACCAGCACACGGCGGTATGGGCCAGTGCGAGAACGCAGAGTGCGGCCAGCAAGCCGCGCTGCCAATCTGGCTGCCAGCGCAGGTCCTGGCTCAATTGCGCCCAGCCCGCTGCACCGAGAATAACGATTGCGAAGAAGCCCTCAAGGTAGTACCTTTCGCCGACGAACGAGCCCGATTCGTTCCCGGCCGCGAGCAGGTGTCCCGCGACCAAAGAGCCAAAGATGGCCGCCAGCAGCCGCGACTCACGCGGCCGGCGCCACACCGCATATGCTGCCAGAACAAACACATAAGGAAACGAAGTTATGCAAGAACTTGCCAGCCGCTCCGGTGTGTATAGCAATATACTCGCGACGATATCGCGCGCCTTAAATGACATTCCGGATCCCTCATAACCATAGGGAGTGCGGAAGTAATTCCCGGTGAGTTGGAAGTTTGCGTATACCTGCGTCGCCCCGGCGGCAGCGGCGAGGACCGCGCCGGCCGCGAGGAATAAAATCAGTCCTCGCGGATTGCCCCGTAGATTCCACACCATGGCAACGCACAATACCAACCCGGCGCACGCGGCGGTAAACGGGCGCACGGTGGCGCAGGCGCTTAGGCAAACCAGCATCCCGAGAGCCCATTTGTTGGGCCGTATCCCGCTAAACCGGAGATAGCACAAGGTAGCGCCGGCAACCAGAATTCCCGACAAAACATGAGCCATAAATCCGATGCAATTTAGCGTGAAAAGGGGGGAAAGCAGAAAAAACAAAGAGGCATAGACGCA
>DATFZA010000430.1:0-14884 GCA_035314765.1 Bryobacteraceae bacterium | reverse complement strand
TTTGACGGGAATCTGGACAATGCGCAGATCGGCGGCTGTATCGGTCCGGAAGACGGGCGTATTTTCACCCGCGGGGTCGAACTCCGCTGGAGAAATTCGCAGGAGTTTCGGATCGGAAGCCGCCAGAACTTCATGGCCTTTTAGAATCGCGGTCGCAGCGCGGCCCAGCCGGATGTCGCGGACCGTTTCGAGCGCGCCGTTTGCGATATCTCCCCGCTCCCCAAACTCCTCAAAATAGCCGGCGGCTGCCTGCGCGGCGTGCAGCAGGGAGTTATCGAATTCCCGATAAATGCCCGTTTGCAGTTGCGTAACCAGATAAACGCTGAAAACGATGGCGCCGGCGCCGAAGATCACCGCGTACCACAGCATCAGTTGAATCCGGATGCTGCTCAGCAGCGTGGCATAACTTCTCAGTAAGCTGCCGCTAGGGACCAAGGATGTATCCTTCTCCCCGCCGCGTTTGGATGAGCGGTTGTTTATAGCCGGAGTCTACTTTTCTCCGCAGGCGCTTGATATAGACGTCAATTAAGTTTGAAAACGGATCGAAATTCTCATCCCAAACATGTTCCGCAATGGCCGACCGTCCCAGAATCTGGCCCTGATGCAGCATCAGAAACTCGAGCAGCGCATATTCCTTCGCGGTCAGCCGGATATCGTGGCCATCGCGCATGGCCGTATGGTTCAACGTATTTAGAAACAGGTCCTGCACCTGGATGACGTTGGGGCGGACTTGCGCGGCGCGGCGCAGCAGAGCCTGAATGCGGGCCAGCAGAATGCGAAAGTCAAACGGTTTTGCCAGGTAGTCGTCGGCGCCGCAGTTGAGCCCTTCCACTTCATCGTCGATGCCATCCCGCGCGGTCAGCATCAGAATCGGCGAGCGAAAGGACTGGCCGCGCAAGCGCTGGCACACCTGGAAGCCGTCAAACTTGGGTAACATGACATCCAGGACAACGATGTCATAGTCGCTGATTTCCGCTTGGTATAGCGCTTGCTCGCCGTCGACCGCGACATCCACGGCGAAGCTCTGTTCCCGCAGGCCCTTGCTGATAAAACGCGCGACTTCGGGCTCGTCTTCAACGAGCAGAATCCGCATGCTCGCAGTATGCCACACGCGCCTGAACGTAGCATGAACAGGCGGGCATCGGAAAATAGGAACCTCTTTACCGGGCCGTAACGCTAAACTGAAAACTATGGACGCTTTGCGTCAGTTAACTGCGTCCGAACTCGCGCGGGTGATCGAGCGCCTGCGGCATCCGAAACCTGGGGGAAAGGTGGAAGCGGCGAAGGAGTTCGGTGTTGATGTCACCTTGCTGATTGAACAAATCAAGCTGAGCCCGGCCGAGCGTGCCCGGCGCATGCACGCGTTGGCGCAAACCTGGAGTCGGTGCGCGGTACAGCGGGCAAGCCCAAGGCATGAATTTTGAAATTGCCGTACAACGGCTTTGCGATGCCGGTGTGGAATTCGTGGTGATTGGCGGTCGGGCGGGGCTTTCCAGATCCTCAGACCATAGTCTCGGACTATGGTACAACTTGAATATGCGCGAGATCGCGATTTCCAAATTTAAGGCAACCTGTTTGGCCGTCTTGGAGGACGTGCGGCGGACCGGCGCGCCCGTTCGAGTTACACGATTCGGACGCCCGGTAGCCGAAGTGGTGCCGGCTGCTCCGAGAGCGGTATCCAACTGGCTCGGGTGTGCGAAAGACAGCATCGAGATCTCCGGTAACATCACCGAACCGGTCGGAGCATTTAGCCGCTGGACCGTTCGGAAATGAAGTTACTGCTCGATACCCACATTTGGATCTGGGCGGTCCACAGTCCTCAGAGATTGGGGCGAAGAGTGCGTCGCGAACTGCAGCGGGCCAGTAGCGAGCTGTACCTGTCGCCGGTGTCGATTTGGGAGACGCACCACTTGGTACGGCGGAAACGCCTTCGGGTAAAACAGGGCTTTGCCCAATGGCTCGACGGCGTAATGGCCCAGGTTCCACTCCGGGAAGCGCCGTTCACGTTTGCGGTCGCCACGGAGGCTTCGAGAATTCAGCTTCCCCAATCCGATCTCGGAGACATCTTTCTTGCCGCCACCGCCTTGGCCTTCGAACTCACGCTGGTGACGGCCGACTCCCAACTGCTGGCCTGCTCGTGGCTGAAGACGCTTCCCAACGACTGAGCTCTGTGATCCAAGCCAACCCACGATTACCCCGAACATAACATGCACTCCGGCATCAAAGGAGCAGGAGCAGGCCGGATCTAGCTATAGCTAGGCCGCGACGGCCGGGGCGGGCGTGGATGGTTTCTTCAGGCGATCGTTCAGCGTCTGCACATTGAGGTCGCCCGTCCATTTTGCGATCACCAGGGCGGCAACGCCGTTACCAATGACATTGGTGATAGCGCGCGCCTCCGACATGAATCGATCGATCCCCAGAATCAGCGCCAAGCCGCCTACCGGCAGCCCTCCTACCGCCGACAATGTGGCTGCCAGCACGATGAAGCCGCTGCCCGTCACGCCTGCCGCGCCCTTGGAGGTCAACAAAAGAACAGCCAACAAGGCGAGTTGACTGCCGAGGGTCATTTTGGCGTTTGTGGCCTGGGCAATGAATACGGCGGCCATGGTCAGGTAAATAGAAGTGCCGTCCAGATTGAATGAATATCCGGTGGGAATCACCAGGCCCACGGTCGAGCGGCCGGCGCCCAGGCTCTCCATCTTCTTCATCATTCCCGGCAGGGCGGCTTCCGACGAAGAAGTGCCCAACACGATGAGCAGTTCCTCGCCGATATACCGCAAATAGCGGACAATGCTGAAGCCGTGCGCCCCGGCGATAGAGCCCAGTACGAAAAAGATGAACACCGCGCAGGTGAGATAAAACGCCGCCATAAGGCGGGCTAGCGCCAGCAGGCTGTGCAGCCCGTACGAACCCACGGTAAAGGCCATGGCGCCGAATGCCCCGGCTGGCGCCAAATACATGATCAACCGGACCATGCCAAACAGAATGCCGGAGAATTTGTGAATCACTTCGACAACGATATTCTGGCGGTCGCCCAGGTGCTGAACCGCGATTCCAAACAGCACAGCTACCAGTAGAACCTGCAGAATATCGCCCTTTGCAAAGGCATCGAAGAATGACGTAGGGATGATATCCAGAATAAAATCTTTGGCGGTTTGCAGCTTTCCCGGACCGGCATAGGCGGCTACCGCTCCAGCATCCAGTGCGCCGGGGTCGATGTTCATCCCGGCGCCGGGCCGCACTATGTTTACGATCAGCAGACCGATTAGCAGAGACAGCGTGCTGACGACTTCAAAGTACAACAGCGCCAGCCCACCCACTTTTCCGACTTTGCGCAGATCTTCGGTGCCCGCAATGCCCAGTACTACCGTGCAGAAGATGATCGGCGCAATCATCATTTTGATGAGCTTGATGAAGCCGTCGCCCAGCGGCTTCATAGCGGCGCCGGCCCCAGGAAAGAATACGCCCAACACTACGCCGGCGCTGATTGCAACCAACACTTGGAAATACAAAGACCGGTAAAGCGGTTGCTTGCGCGCAGGGATGGTCATCGCTCGCGTGTCCAGAAACCAGCCTACTTTAGCGGCTCGAAGAGTTTGGACACCGAGGGAATTTTCGCTTGTAGCTCTTTGCCGATGGCTTCGCCCTGCCGCCCGCGAGCGGCTTTATCGTCGCCGGCTTTGTAGTTCCAGACGATCCCGCACGCGCCAATGATTTTGCCGGACTTATCGCGTAGCGCAACCTCGGCCTCGAAGTGATCGCCCTTCTCGTTGACTTCCAGATTAGATTTGCCGGTGGTAATCACCCGCATGTCGTCTTCGTCGGCCTTTTTGCCGATTCGGCCAATGTTCGATGCGATGATGTTGTAGTCTTGGCTACCGGGCGCTGCGACATGAAAAGCCATGATGATGACGTCCGGATGCTTGGCCATGGTCTCATCCAAGAGTTTTTGCGCGTAGGTGACGCCGCGTTTGCCATATTCCTCGGCGCCGTGCATGACGGCGGAGGCTGCCAGGAGAAGGAGAAGTGTCTTTCGCATTGCTCACCAGCCTATCTTAGTGGGGATGAAAGGAAAATGAATGATACTGTCTGGGGCAGCTGGCGGCCTGTGTTCCTCCAGGTCCGTTATGGGCTCGAAGAACCCCTCAGGCACTCAAGGCTGTTATGCCTTCCGCGGCTCGGCGCAGTGAAGCCGGCGTAAGCGCAAGGAATTGCTTCAGTGGTAGTAACTGCCGGCGCGTCCGAGTTCGCGGCATACGGGTTCGGTTGCCGGGACGCCTGCATGTTCCGGAAGGCTCTTGCGGAGTCGGGGTAGTTGGTTGGACCTTCCGCCGAGTAAGGACCCGGATGCAGATCTGCACCGGTTAGCCGCTCAAGCGGCAAGCGCATCCCGTTGAAATCGTCGTCTTCCGACGCCACCAGCTCTTGCGTCAAGTGCCTGTAGGTTTCGGGACTGACGGCCAGGCACGCGTCGTACCGGACTTGATCGGGGGCAGTATGCGGCTGATCATCCGTGCCAATTTTACGCAGGTGGCCCGCGAAGCACAGAAACGCGATCCGAAAAGCCGGGCCGGTCACCCGAGTTGCAATTCGTGATATATAGCGGAGAGCCAGCGTGTTCCCCAAGTCGTGTTTCACCCGCTGCAGCAGGCTCAATGCGAGATGAACGCAGGCTCAATGCGAGATAAACGAACGATACAGACTGCCGGTCCTGGTTCCACAAGTGAATTGCGGCGGACTCGGATCTCGGTCTCCCTCATTTTTCTGATTCACGGGATTCTCGTTTCCAACTGGCTGTCGCGGATTCCCGCGGTGCGTGCGAAGCTGCATCTGTCGATGGCGGTCCTGGGCGCGACGCTGCTGGCCGCGGCCGCCGGCGCGCTGCTCGCCATGCCCCTGACCTCGAAGCTGGTGGGAAGATTCGGGAGCGCGCGCGTGACGCGGGCCTCCACGCTCGGGCTGTGCATCTGCGTGGTGCTCCCCGGGCTCGCGTGGAATGCGCCGGCGCTAGCGGCGGCCCTGTTTGCCTACGGGGCCGCGGCGGGCGTCATGGACGTCGCTATGAACACGGAAGCGGTGGCGGTGGAAGCCGCCTACGGCCGCCCCGTCATGGTAAGTTTCCACGCGCTGTTCAGCTTTGGCGGCATGATCGGGTCGCTGATGGGCAGCGTAGCCGCGGGCCACGCGATCGAGCCGCGGTGGCATTTAGCCGCGGTCGGCGGAGTGCTGGCCGCGGCGTCCATTCCGGTCTGCCGCCACCTGCTGGCGAACAATTCCGAACCGCTGCCAGATAGCAGATCCACGCGCAAATTGCTGCGTCCCTTGATCGGGCTGGGCGTGCTGGCATTCTGCATCCTGCTCGGTGAGGGAGCAATGGCCGACTGGAGCGCCGTATATCTGGGACAGCTCTCCGGCCCAGGTGTGGCGCCCCTGGGTTACGCCGTTTTCTCGCTGTCGATGGCGTTGGGAAGGCTGCGAGGAGACTGGTTTCACGAACGCCTCGGCTCCGTCGCAACGGTACGCTGGGGCGCCGCGCTGGCGGCTGCCGGCCTGGCCAGCGCGCTGCTGGCGGGCGGCGTTCCCGCCACGCTGGCCGGCTTCGCCTGTGCGGGATGGGGCTTCTCCGCCATCTTTCCGATCTTGTGCTCCGTGGCGGGCAAGCAGGCCGCGGACCAGCCGCAGGCCGGAATCGCCGCCGTCGCCACCACCGGTTATCTCGGCTTCCTGGTGGGCCCTCCTGTGATCGGCTTCCTGGCCCAGGCCTCCTCGCTCCGAACCGCGCTGCTGTTGATAGCCGCCCTCAGCGGGCTGGCCTCAGTGATGGCTCGCATCGCGCGGAGCGACCCCATGGTGGGCGTAGAGCCAGAGAATGCCCAGTGACCTTGCCGGCTCACCTCAAGTCTCTAGGAAGTCTTTCGCAAGAGACAAGCCGGAGCGGTGCACTAAGTTTGAGCAGTGCACTTAGGTAACGGCGCTGGACGAAGTCATTTCACCGCGCGGCGGCGCTTCACCGAGTTCTTGACGGGGCTCTTGGCGGGGCTCTTGGCGGGGCTCTTGACGGGGCTCTTGACGTGGTTCTTTACGGGGCTCTTGACAACGCTCTTGCCGCTTCCCCGCGCGCCGGCCGGAGCCGCTTGTTCCATCGCAGCCTGGATGTAGCGCGGCACGAAAGGACGCTCCACATCGCTAGGGCTTCTGAACTTGATGTGGCGCATGGTTTTGCCTTTGCCCTCGAGAACGCGATTCGGATCGGGCAGCGAGGCGCCGCGCGGGAAACCGAGGTTCACGTGCCCCGCGCTGGTCGTGATGTAGCAGAACATGTCCTTCATTTTTCCGCTGAACCCGAACCAGATGGCGACCGTGTAGACCTGGTAGATCGACTCAGAGGCGTCCGGCGCCTCCTCGAGAACCATCTCACGCAGCGCCAGCGCAATTTCAGAGATGTTCCGGTCATAGGCCTCAAGAAATCCGAGCAGCTGAGGATCGGGAGGACGTCGCTTCGTCAAATTGGGCATGCTAGGACTGAATATACATTGAATTCGGACCCTGGCGGGCTTCAAACGGAGAAGAAATGACCGCCTGGTTTTCCCCTCAGTGATACCCGTCGGAATTCCGTGAATGGGTGCTTGACATTGCCCCAAGTAAGACGATATCTTACCTACATGAAGACCACGGTCTCTTCAAAGGGCCAAATCGTTCTGCCGGCGGAGTTCCGTCAGATGGACCGTGTCGAACCGGGGCAGGAATTCGACGTCGAGCGTCTTGATCGTGGGGACTATCGCCTCGTCCGGCGTGCAGTTCCGCGGAACGAAGGAGCCATCGAGTGGCTGCTTTCCTGTCCGCGGAAGGACTTTTTCGTGCCCATCGACTCTGAGTTGACCGATGCGCTGTGAGGCTGTGAGGCTATGAGTATGATGCGCTGTGAGTATGATGCGCCGTGAAGTATTTGGTCGACGCCAACGTCTTGAGCGAGCCGACGAAACCAACGCCTGATCCGCGTGTCGTAGCGTGGCTTCGCCTACATGAACCAGACATTGCCGTCGATCCCGTCATTCTTGGCGAACTGCGATTCGGGATCCTCATCCTGCCAAAAGGAAGGAAGCGGACCGCTCTGGAACGCTGGTTCGACGCTGGGGTTGGGCATCTCCATTGTCTGCCCTGGGACGCGGATACGGGCCTGAAATGGGCGGAGCTGCTGGCGCGTCTTCGCGCAACCGGGAAAGCGATGACGATCAAGGATAGCCTCATCGCGGCGACGGCGCTCGTCCAGGGTCTGCCGGTCGCCACGCGAAACCGTGCCGATTTCATCAAAGCTGGCGTGCGCATCGTAGATCCGTTCGTTGGTTGAGGTCCCGCCGAACTACAGCAGCTAAGTACACCGTTTCTCAATTACGGTCTCGTATTGCCGCTTGGTACCCCGTTCACGGTTGGGCCAAGTGAGGGGACCTGCAATACGTCGGCTTGCGGCTCTAGAAACACCGACGGGAAACGACAGCCCGAAGCCCTGGTGAGCCAAGCCCAGAGAGGACTCCACCCATTAGCGGCGCACCGCTCGGCGTTAGAATTTTCAAGAAGGGAAAGGGGCAACGACGAGCAAGACATAAAGCTCCCTCCCGCGCTGCCGGAGGAGGGAGCCCTTGCTGACAGAATGAATTGCGCAGATGAACCTAACGGGTCAGCCGCATCTCGGGGTGCTCGTGCTCCTGAACGCTTGGATTCCGACCCTGCTTCTTCGGCCTATGCTCCGGTCGGGTCCTTCGTCCCTGCTTCTTTTGATCTTTCTTACTCTTAGTGTTCATACGTGGAACACTCCTTTCTCTTACTGGATACCACACTGAGATGCCAAGTTGCAGGGGGGAAGCCAAAAAGAGAGCGCGGGCTGCTTTAATTGCTGTCGGGAGGGGGGCACGCATCGGCTGATTTCATTGCGGGCGCCTCCGGGGATATAGGCGAAGCCGCTAGATCACCTTCGGCGTGTGCGAGCCGCAAGTGCGAATCCAGCCTGAGGTCTTGAAATTTGGCTCCCACCCTGGACACGTTTCGAACTCTTGCAACTAAATCCCGAGACGTTCGAACGCATTCAAGTTCGGTGAGAGTCTTTTTCTTTCGCGCCCCAAAACATCACGGCGCGCGTGGAGGACCATGCTCACGCCGAAGCATGGCTCCTGGCGGAACATCGTCGAGGCTCTATTTGGCAAAATGACCCGTACCTTCCCGCGGCATATCCGAGTGCAATCTCTCGACGAACTCAAAACGCGCATCCTCAAGGGCATCGCGGAAATCAACGCCGCGCCCGTAGTCCATCTGTGGAAGAACTTCAAGGCTCTCGATCGGGAATAGACTGCTTATATTTTAGTAAACGATATACTAGGCAGGGCGGGCGGGGCAGCCATTCGATCCCCCGAAAATATTCTCGCCGGTTGGCTACCGTTGCTCAGGTGAAATAATTCGTGAGCTGAATGCGTCGCAGGGCGCGTTCGAACAAAAGACCAAGGATTAGGAAAGAGAAAGAAGCCGGTCCCGCCTGCTTACAAACGGAACCGGCTTCGCCGGGACTGTACTGTTAACTACACCCTTACGCGACTAGAACGACGACCGATGAGTTTCTAGTTCCACTCTAAGACAACAAGTTGCTTCAAGGGCCGCAAATCTTACCGCCTCCGGGCTAACTGAAACTAACTAACTAACTAGCAGCTAACTACTGCTGCGACGAAGAAGCGCCCAGGCCGTTCGCGGGGCAGCCCGCGCAGATACCAAAGCCGCTACCATCACCCTGAATGAAACCACAGAAGGAGGTGATGTGCGTCAACTCAGCCGCCGTCAGGTCGGCATAAGAGAACGCGGTCTCGGTTACGGCATAGGTAGGAGTCGCGGTCGACGTGTTCTGGTGCAGCGTGGTGCCCCAGGCAAGCAAACCGTGCGCCAATGCGCCGACGCTGCTAGCGTTGCAAGCGCCCGTGCTGGCCACGGCCTTGATCACAACGGCAGTCGGAATGGCGGGCGTGAGGGGGTTGCTGATCAACGATTTGACAGCAGACAGGGACACTAGACCGTTGGGGGTCACAGTGCAAGTGCAGCAGGAAATCAGCTCTTCCTGGGGATCGAACGTGTACAGGTTGATGCAGAGATTCTGCGACACGCCGTTGGCTACGGTGGCGCCGGAATTGGTGAAGTTGACGAACGAATCACCGATGTTCAGGTTAGCGGCGTACTTAATCTGGAAAGTATCGTCCGCGAAAGCGACCGTCGAAAATGCGAGGGCCGCGAGAGCAAGTGTAAAACGCATGTGCATGGTAAACTAGGAAACCTCCGACTGAAAAGTAACATCGTCTGGGAATGCGTTCAATCCTCCTCCCGAATTAGCCGAAAGGCTTAGATCGTTCTTGTCATATTTTGTAAGTGCCAGATTCTTATGCGCTAAGATGCGGCGATCCCGGTGCCGGAAGCGGCCAAATTGTGATGTTTTTCGCATCCAGGGCCCGCCACGAAAAGTACCAAAAACGTTTGTACTAGGAAAGAGTGACCAGATCATTTGGGGCACAAATCGGCCGGATTTTCTTGCGACGGACAGGGGCTCGCGCGGCTCGTAAGAACCAGGCCCAGGGGAGCCCAGCGAATATTCGGAGCATCTCTTAGGCAAATTGCGAAAACACTGACCGGGGTCGTCCGGATATTTCGAATGGGTGTTTCTGGAATCACGTTGCCGGCCCTACACGCGATTGGAACGCCCGATTCTCCCGAACAACCTTGCAGTTTGCCACAAACCGCTACTGCTGATTCGACCGCTAGTTAGTGCTAGTGGACGCGGGCTATCGATGCTATTGGTAGTTGCTACGCGCCGGCCATTGGGTTTCGCTGGACGAACCTTGCCGTCGCCACACACCGCTACAGGCGGCTTGAACGCCTGATAGCAGTCCGTCGATACCGCCGGAGTTAGTTGCTCCGCCCCAAGAACGATACACGGACTGAAGACCAGGAAGTGTCAAGCTGAGTGCTAAGTGACCAAGCTGGCCGGTTAAGGCTTTAAGTAGCGAGGTTACTTGGTTCCGCAATCTGCGGCAATTGCCGAGATGTGAGAGAGCTGCGGCTGACAAAACAACTAAGCCCGCGCCGCCGCACTTGCGCGGCGACGCGGGCCAAGACCTTACCAAAACACGCCGGGGACGAATTGTTTGCCTCAACTTCTGGCTTTAGGACCAGTCTCAGCAAACGCTACTGGTTCGACGAGCTAGCTCCGAGCCCTCCCGAGGCGCAGCCCTTGCAAAGACCGAAGCCGGTTCCGTCGCTCTGAATGAACCCGCAAGTCGAAGTAATGTGGGTCAATTCAGCTTCTGTCAGAGTGGCTTGAGAAAACGGGGTCTCGGTGACAGAGTAGCTGGGAGCAGCGGTAGACGTGTTCTGATGCAGCGTGGAACCCCAGGCGAGCATACCATGCGCCAAACCGGTAACAGCGGAGGCGTTGCAAGCTCCGGTGCTCGCCACGGCCTTGATCACAACAGCCGTAGGAATGGCGGGTGTCAGTGGGTTGCTGATCAACGACTTCACGGACACAGACTGCAAACCGTTCGGGGTCACATTGCAGGTGCAGCAAGCAATCAGTTCCTCCTGCGGATCGAAGGTATAGAGGTTGATGCAGAGATTCTGTGACACCCCGTTGGCTACGGTGGCGCCGGAATTGGTGAAGTCGACAAAGGAATCACCGATGTTTAGGTTGGCGGCATACTTAATTTGAAAAGTATCGTCCGCGAAAGCGGCCGCCGAAAAAGCGAGGGCAGCGAGAGCAAGTGAAAATCGCGTATTCATAGTAGCCTTAGGGAACCTCAGACTGAAAAGTAGCATCCTCTAGAGGATCCGTTCAATCCTCCGTTCGGATTAGCCAGAAGGCTTATAACGGGGTTGCTAGGTCTTGTAAGTAATATATTTATTATGCACTTAGCTGTAGTGCTCTGGCGGCGCTGAACAGCCGAAACTGGGCTCTTCTGTGCTTCATGCGCGGTTACAAAGTACCGGAGACATTCGTACTAGGAACATCGCGTCGATTCACTCACCCCACTCGGATCATTGTAATCGCGTCTTCCTTGTTCATTTCGTATGCTCGTCCCGGCCAGGTCGACAGTCAGCCGACACTCCGATCATCGCACCAGGGCGCCCGATAAGTCAGGTTGTCATTCAAGGCGAGCCGCCCCATCGGACTCCATCTTGTTGTGAACCGCCGAAGCCAGAATTCAATTCAAACGGTGAACTTTGCCGAGCCGCTTGTGGCTTCACGCCGATGCAACGGGCCCGATGTGCTTGCGCCCTTCGGCACTCGCGAGAAATGACCCGGGTTTGCTCGCGAAACCTGACCCATGGACCTTCGGCGGGGATGATGCTGCCTTCCCTGCGGTTTGCGGATTGAAGCACGGCGTTTCTGGTGGGTCACTCTATCGGAGCACAAGTGGGTCATTCTTGGTGAGCGCCGAGGTTTGCGCCAAGGATCTCTCGTCGTGCCGCACGTTGTTGGGAGTTCTGGTCCAGCTCTCGTCCGCGGCCCGTCGGCCTCGCGATTGTGACGATCGGTTTGGAATGATGCTAGTAAGGGGAAGCGAGGGAGCAGAACGAAGCCGGAGCCGCCTGTTTGGCAAGCGGAACCGGCTTCGCGGGATTATTGCAAGCAACTACACCCAGAAAACGACAGGTGAGACGGCCAATCGCAGCACGGAGTTTCTAGTTCCATTCAATGACAGCCTTGCCGCAGACCTGGCCCTTCTTGGGCTAACTAACACGAAGCAACAACAAACTACTGGTTCGACGAGGAAGCGCCGAGACCGCTTGCGGGGCAGCCCGCACAGATACCGAAGCCGCTACCATCACCCTGAATGAAACCACAGAACGAGGTGATGTGCGTCAACTCAGCGGCCGACAACGCGGCGGGAGAGAACGGGGTCTCGGTTACCGCATAAGTAGGAGTTGCGGTCGACGTGTTCTGGTGCAGCGTGGTGCCCCAGGCAAGCAGACCGTGCGCCAAACCGTCGGCGGAAACGGCCGACGCGTTGCAAGCTCCCCTGCTGGCCACGGCCTTAACTACAACCGCCGTCGGAATAGCGGGGGTGAGGGGGTTGCTGATCAACGACTTAACGACCGACAGGGACACCAAACCGTTCGGGGTCACCGTGCAGGTGCAGCAGGAGATCAACTCTTCCTGCGGATCGAAGGTGTACAGGTTGATGCAGAGATTCTGCGACACGCCGTTGGCTACGGTCGCGCCGGAATTGGTGAAGTTGACGAAGGAATCACCGATGTTTAGGTTGGCCGCGTACTTGATTTGAAAATAATCTTGAGGGTCAATTACGTCGGCGTTTTGAGCGAAAGCGACCGTCGAAAATGCGAGGGCCGCGAGAGCAAGTGTGAAGCGCATGTGCATGGTAATATAGGAAACCTCCGAGAGAAACTTATCATCCCCTAGGGACTCCTTACAATGCTCCGGCTGGATTAGTCCGAAGAATTAGTACATTCTTCGTCTATTCTGTAAGTTATAGATTGCAAGACGCGCAGTCTGCCAATCAAGGCACTAAAGAGAGAGTTTACGCGTAATCGAGATCGTCACAAAGAGTACCAATAACGTTTGTGCTCTAACCATGGCCCAGTACCTGTGCGGACGAGACGCTTCGTCCATCGAGACACCGGCGGAGGAAATTGCGTGCATGCCGGAATCGCGCACAACGTTCATGTCAGGCTCTGTTGAATGAAGTCAGATTCGAATGATCCTGTCGTTTGCACAATGCGCGTCATTGGCAAACCATGCGGCGAGCGCTCAAAGCCAGACTGAATCGGGATCGACCTGTCCATGGGCTAAGAACTTGGTTTCGCGGGACTCGGCACCTCATGGGACCTGCTGCTCGCGCGACGGTTTCAACGATGGTCCTTTGCGAGCCGAACCTGCGTCAGTGAGTCCGCGGAGAAGCAAGTTAGCAAAAACGAAAGCCGGCGCCGCCTGTTTATAGGCGGAACCGGCTTCACCCTGCTCATAGCCAAATACACCCCAAACGACCGGAAGACAGCCAATAGCAGCGGGAGTTTCTAGTTCCATTCACTGACAGCTTTGCTTCAAGGGCCGCAAACCTCGTCGTTCGGGGTAACTAACACGAAGCAACAACAAACTACTGGTTCGACGAGGAAGCGCCGAGACCGCTTGCAGGGCAGCCCCTGCAGATACCGAAGCCGCTTCCATCGCCCTGAATGAAACCACAGAACGACGTGATGTGCGTCAATTCAGC
The DNA here is from genome assembly GCA_035314765.1 of Bryobacteraceae bacterium. Lineage (GTDB taxonomy): Bacteria > Acidobacteriota > Terriglobia > Bryobacterales > Bryobacteraceae > DATFZA01. Next base: position 1,628 of record DATFZA010000430.1, on the reverse strand, counting down.
CGTCGTCAGGGCGGCTTGAGAGAACGCTGTCTCGGTCACCGCATAGGTAGGAGTCGCGGCCGACGTGTTCTGGTGCAGCGTGGTGCCCCAGGCAAGCAGACCATGCGCCAAAGTTTCGCCGGCGACAGAGGACGCGTTGCAGGCTCCCGTGCTCGCCACGGCCTTGACTACAACGGCCGTCGGAATTGCGGGCGTAAGGGGGTTGCTGATCAACGACTTAACTACGGACAAGGACACCAGACCGTTGGGGGTCACAGTGCAAGTGCAGCAGGAAATCAACTCTTCCTGCGGATCGAAGGTGTACAGGTTGATGCAGAGATTCTGCGACACGCCGTTGGCTACGGTCGCGCCGGAATTGGTAAAGTTGACGAACGAATCACCGATGTTTAGGTTGGCGGCGTACTTGATTTGAAATACATCGCTTTGAGCGAAAGCGGCCGTCGAAAGAGCGAGAGCCGCGAGAGCAAGTCTGAAACGCATGTGCATGGTAGCTTAGGAAACCTCCGATAGAAAGTAACATCCGGGGCGATTACCTACAATACTCCGCTCAGATTAGTCCGAAGGCTTAGAATATTCTCGGTCAATCCTGTAAGTATTAGATTCAAAAAGGCGCAGTTGGCAATGAAGCTGTGCCACGGAGCAGTCTCCCGACCCTCGCAACTGGTACCCAAAGTACCAGAAGCGTCTGAGGACCTAGCACACTCTTGCTGAGGCCTAGTACTCGTGGCGCATGGCAGGACATAAGTCCGAAACGAGTCGGGTTGGTCGTCACACCTCGCGAACGCGAACTTGGCTAGACTCTTCCACCGTCGCGAAATTGGGGGAAAAGCGTCCCTATTGTGATCGAACGGTTTCGCCTAAACGGTCTTGCCCGGCGTCGATTCCAGATCGGAAATCATACCTCGACGGGCTCACGCAATCCGCCAAACACTCCAGATCAACCCAACCGATAGGGGGGCACAGAGGGGCGCGTCGCGCTCTTTTCTGCGATAAATCAGATAATCGCGCCGAGTCTCTGGTCCCGCCTACCCCGGTGCTGAAGGCAGTTCCCGACCCCGGAAGCGGTTCTTGGGAATCAGTTCTCCTCGGCGCTCACCAAGAATGACCCACTTGTGCTCGGATAGAGTGACCCACCAGAGACGCCGTGCTTCAATCCGCAAACCGCAGGTACGGAAGGCAGCATCATCCCCGCCGAAGGCGGGTCCATGGGTCAGGTTTCGCGAGCAAACCCGGGACATTTCTCGGGTGTGCCGAAGCAGTTCTGGTCATGGACTGAACAAGACGACGCCGGTTCTACCTCGTCTAAAGGTGGAACCGGCGTCGTGGAATCATAGTCGGCAACTACACCCTCGGACGAGGGGAAGAGGGCCAATGGCAGCTAGAGTTTCTAGTTCACGCTTCAAAGGCCGACCTTGTCGTTTCCGGGCTAACTAGCACCAACAACACTAAACTTACTGGGTCGCGGTCGTTGCGCCGAGTCCGTTCGCCGGGCAGCCAGCGCAGATACCGAAGCCGCTTCCATCGCCCTGGATGAAACCGCAGTACGACGTGATGTGCGTCAATTCGGCGGCCGACAGGTCGGCATAAGAGAACGCAGTCTCGGTCACCGCATAGCTAGGAGCGGCGGT
>DATFZA010000429.1:0-2589 GCA_035314765.1 Bryobacteraceae bacterium | reverse complement strand
CGCGACGCAAAGCTCAAGCAGCAAGCCGAGAATGCTCGCATGCTCGCGCTCTACAACGAACACGTTCTCGGCGAGAAGCCAGTCGAAAAGGGCACCTTCGTTCCGCTCGGCAGCATCGCCGGCATCAAACCCGCAGCCCCTGCGAAGGAAGTCAACGAGCCCGTCTTCGGTGACTAACCATTCACTGTGTCATCCTGAGCGAAGGCGCGCCGAACAGAGCGCGCCTGAGTCGAACGGATCTGCTGTTCCACCGGCCGCGAAAGTGGCCGGTTTTCTTTTGCACCTTTCTTGATTTGTCATTCTGAGCGAGCGCAGCGAGTCGAAGGACCTGCTGTCCGCCGCTGACCCCGCGCTCCGCTCTCGGGCTTGTGACGGTTTCTTATTCGGCTTTGGAATGGTCTTGGGCATGAGATAAACTGGCGTTCCGTCATCTGTCGGAAAACCATGCCCGTTCCCAGCGATCTCCTCGACATCCCCGGCGCAATCGAACTTCACGATTGGTTCGGTTACTGGCCTGACTTCCACGACGCCGAAGTCGTCCATTTGTACCTGAATCGCACCGGAATTTCGTCGATGCTCGTCGAGGCTTGGAGATGGACGGATGAGGTGGACGAGCGTGGCTACTTCAAGGTCGATAAGCACGGCCTCGTGGAGTTCCTTCTGGAAGAAATAAGCGAAATGGATCTCGAAGACTTCAACCACCAGAACGTCATCTTCAGTCTCAGCATTGAAAGAACCGAATCCGGCTACCGGTTCGACATGGATACATCCTTTGGCTTGCTGGGAACCATCGAGGTCAAAGCGTTCTCGATCCGCCTCGTCCCAGCCGAGCTACCCGACAAGCCTCTTGCCGTTTGACGATTTCCGCGCTCCGTTGCTGGCACCACCACTAGACTTACGCTGAATTCTGCCGGCCGGCTCGTTGCCTCTGCTATTCTCCCATCCTCCCAGCTCCAACGCCGCCGCAATGCACGAGGCACGCAACTCATCTGCGTGATCTCGGTCCACCAATGTCCTGGCCACCACCATTCCGCCGATGCTCAGCGCGGCGATCGCCAGCGCTGTACTGTGACTCGCGCCATTCTTGTTCGTCATGCTCCGCTCCAGCACATTCACCATCGCCCGAAACACAGTCTCGAAGGCGCCCCGTGCCGCGACACCGCTGCGTGCGACGTCCGTGGGTAACGCGACCATCGGACACGAATTCTCCACATCCTCAAAATGCTGCCGTGACAGATAGGCCCTCACGATCTGGGCGCCCACATCGGTCGATGAAAGGTCCACGTGGACTCCTTCCCAGCAGTTCTTCCATTCCGGATCGGTAAAGAAACAGTTCATGACCTCGGCATACAAATCGCTCTTGCTGCCGAAATACGAATAGAAGCCCCCATGCGTGAGTCCCGCCCCCGCTATGATTTGTCCGATCGACACGTTTTCAAAGCCGTGCCGATTGAAAAGCTTTCGCGCACTGTCGATGATGTTCTTTCTCGTCTGGGAGCGATGAGCAGGGGTGTAAGGCATTCGGTTCCTCCTTAAGACACAGTCGAACTAAGCGGGATGACGTCGACCTCGGCCACAATATTATATTGATCATATTTTGCTTTGATGTTTCCATTCCCTAGCAGCGGAAAAATCCGCGCACTCTTCTCGTCCCGTGGAGGCAATCATGGATAATCCCAATGCTGTGCGAACGCCCCTTTACTTCACCCGGCGCCATTGGATGACCGGCGTCACCGTCGCGGTTGGCAGTCTTGCCCTCGGCTCGCGCGATTCCTTCGCCGCGAACGACAACGGCTGTCGCATACCGCCGAAGCCATCCATCAGGAGATCGATTTCAAGGCCAGTCCGCAGCGTATCTACGACGCGCTGACCGACGCTGCGCAATTTCAAAAGGTCGAGTTGCTGAGCGGAGCGATGAAGGGTTCAGACCTGGAAGCCAAGCCAGCGAAGATCAGTCGCGAACCGGGCGGCGCATTCAGCATCTTCGGTGACTACATCATCGGCCGGCAGCTCGAGCTTGTGCCTAACCAGCGAATCGTCCAGGCTTGGCGTGAGGTCAGTTGGGATCCGGGCGTTTATTCCGTCGTCCACTTCGAACTGAAAGAGCAGGGTTCGGGAACGAAGCTTGTTTTTGACCACACCGGCTTTCCCGCGGGCAATGGCGAACATTTAGCAGTGGGATGGAAGGCCCACTATTGGGAGCCGTTGGAAAAATTTCTGACCTAACTCGAGAGCCGAGGCATGTCACTCGCCCCAAGTCGGCGTCCAGAAAACCTGCAGTGTGCTGGGTCGACACCCAGCCGGCAGAACCCAAGTCCCAACTGGCGACTCCCTGACCGGAGGTCGCCCTTAAGTTCGACAGGTCTAGGAAGCATCCAGCGGCTGCTGTATAAATGCAAATTAGCATTTTGTTTTGAGGCCCGTTTAGGCCACAATTTCAAGCCAGGAGCCGCTCATGAAACTACCTTCGCAACCGGAATTCTCTCGACGCCAGTTACTTCGAACCGGACTCACTGCCACCGCCGCCGCTTTTCTGACCGGTGGTCTCGATCTTGCCTTTCCCTCCCAAGCGCAGGCGCAATCGAAACT
>DATFZA010000428.1:0-3624 GCA_035314765.1 Bryobacteraceae bacterium | reverse complement strand
TTTCTCCTCGCGCTGGCACGATCTTTTTGGGTATGCGCAGACCAAAACGGAAATGCGCGTGGGGCATCTTCCGCTGCGGGTGTACTTTTCCAGCCGCTTCATCGGCGATACTCGTCAGACCATCGGGTCCACCGCTGCCGGCGCCGTTCCGCAGTATCTCTCTGAAAGTTCGCTGATTTTTGGCATTGGTCTATCGACGTTCGTCTGGCATGGGATGAACGGGTGGTTTGAAGCCGGAGAGGCGGTCAAGTATTTGCCCGATCGCAAGGACGTCGGAGCTGCGATTCCCGACTATCGCGGTGGTCTCTCGTATTCAAAAGGCGTGGGACATCTGCTGGCGTCGAGTCGCGGCTGGTTTGCGGAGACCAACGACGATCTGGTGTTTGTGAGCCGGTTCGCCGATGACACTCTGCTGTACTTGCAGACTCGCGCCGGGTATACTTTGCCGCAATACGCCCAGCTCCATTCGCAATTCTTTTGGAACGCCAACCTCACGGCGGACCGCCTGCGCCAGTATTGGGCCAACACCATTGAAACCGGCCCGGGTCTTCGCTTTCGGGTTGACCCGATGCCCAAATCCATGCTGTTTTCCGTGAGCCTGCTGCGGGGCGCATACACCGTGAATGAAGGGAATCCGCGCCGTCCGAATTACTTCGATCTGCGCGCCGGACTCTGGTATGCCTTTACGCATTAGACTATGGGCCAGTTTGTCAACCTGCGGCGAATTGTTTACCCGCCCGAGGGCGGCTTGCCGAGCCGCGGGATGCCATCCTGTTCCAGGGACAGAAAGTAAACCGTGGCTCATTGTACGCGAGTTAGCGGATAGGTTTCTGGGGAGCCTGCTGATCGCGATGGCCTGCGCCTCAGCGCTGGCCGCGCCCAGTTATACGTTCCTTGTCGCGATGGAAGACCCCGGCCCGTGGCCAGCCATCCTCTCGTCTTCCGGTCTGCTTCCCGCTGCCGGACGGCCGTCGAACCTTTTTGTGCTGGGCGATGCGCCGACCGGCGCGCCGGACGCATGGCTCCGGAAAATAGAACAAGGCGCAATGGTTGTCGTGGAGAGTCAATCGGACGTGGCGGTGGCATTGGGCTTTCGTGCATCGGAGAAGCTTGTTACTGTGCGCAGCATCGTGGACGAACACTCTCCCCGCCTGGCCGTTTATTGGGAAAAACCGCTCGAACTGCCGGTGTATTCCATTCCGGAAGGCGCCCACATCTTCGCGCGCGAGCGTTGGGACAATGCTCCGTTGCTGGTGGGCCTGCATCGCGGAAAAGGAGCAGTTCTTTGGATGGCCACCTCCCCCGGCCAACTGGGATATGAACGTTTCCCCTACCTGATTCAGGCCCTGATCGATCTGGGGCTGGAGTTGCCCTTCCGCTCGGCCAAACAATGGGCTTTCTTCGACTCGGCTTATCGCAGCCGCGTGGATCTCGACTACTTCGCCGCACGCTGGCGGCAGGCGGGAATCGCCGCGTTGCAGGTGGCGGCCTGGCATTATTTTGAACCGGAAGACGGGCAGGACGCCTATCTGCGCCAGTTGATCGACGCCTGCCATGCCCACGGAATTCTGGTGTACGCCTGGCTCGAATTGCCGCATGTGAGCGAGCGCTTCTGGGAGCAGCATCCCGAGTGGCGTGAGAAGACGGCGCTGTTGCAGGACGCCCAACTCGATTGGCGCAAGCTGATCAACTTGCAGAACCCGCAAGCCTTTCAGGCCGCGGCCACGGGAGTGAAGCAATTGGTCCAGCGCTTCGATTGGGACGGCGTCAACCTGGCCGAGCTGTACTTCGAGTCGCTCGAAGGCGCGGCCAATCCCGCTCGCTTCACGCCCATGAACGACGACGTGCGCCGCGAATACAAAGCGCAGCACAGCATCGATCCGTTGGATCTGTTTCGCGACAAGGCTCTGCAATCAAAACTGCCGGAGTTTCTCGAATATCGCGCCGGCATCGCTCGGCGTTTGCAGGAATTGTGGATCGGCGAGTTGGAGTCTATCCGGCAATCGAAGCCGCACCTCGATTTCGTCCTGACCCACGTTGACGACCGCTTTGACAAACATATGCGGGAAGCGATAGGCGCGGATGCCGCCGGAATCCTGCCTATCGCCGAGCGCCATAACTTTACTTTTCTAGTGGAAGATCCGGCCACCGTCTGGAATCTGGGTAGCCAGCGCTACTCGCAGATTGCTGCGCAGTACAAGCCGCTGGCGAAACGCGCGGACAGATTAGCCATCGACATCAACATCGCCGAACGCTACCAGGATGTCTATCCGACCAAACAACAAACCGGGACGGAGTTGTTTCAACTGGTGCATGACGCTTCCGCGGCATTTCCGCGAATCGCCCTATATTTCGAAAATTCGATTCTGCCGGCTGACCGGCAAATCCTGCCTTCCGCCGCCGCGAATGTCGGCAAATTCGAGTCGCACGGCGGCGTGCTCACCATTTCGTCTCCGGATGGCGTCGGCTTGGCCTGGCAAGGTCCAGTCCAGGTTGACGGACGCCCATGGCCCGTGCGCGACGCCGCTACAGTCTGGCTGCCACCCGGCGAGCACCTAGTTCAGGCGTCCGCGCAGGACCCAGTGCTGCGGCTCTGCGACTTCAACGGCGCGCTTCGCGCCGCCACGGCCCTACCAAAGGGGCTGGAGTTTTCTTACCAAAGCAGCAGCAGCGCGTTAGCCACACTCAGCGCCAAACCGACCCGAGTAGAAATCGACGGCGAGGTGGTGGATTCGGGAAACGGCCCGGTGCTGATGCTGCCACGAGGCCAGCACGTTGTGACCGCTATCCAGTAGCAAGCGCCTCCCGTCCCGCTGCGTCGTTGTGGGGCGGACGCCCCCGTCCGCGCGCGACCCCCAGGTCGCGCCTTTCCGCTCTTGGTTAGTATTCTTATTCGGGACAGGTTCTCGTTCAACTACCGCGCGTCCGCGGAAGCCCCGTGTGTCGGCACACTGCGTTACGCTTGCGGTGACGCGCCATAAAAACGCTCGAGCATGGCAGCGGTAATTTCCGGATTCGTCGGCCAGTGGCCTTGGCGCTGGCCGGCATGGGTCTCGTACGCCCCAAGCGAGTCGGGATCGGGCTGCACTACGACGCCATTCTCGATAAACAGCAATCCCATTTTGTCGGTGGGCATCCGCGAGACAAACGCTTCGGCATCGTCCAGCGCCTTGCGAAGCCTGCATAAAATGTCTTTTGCATCCAGCGGTTGGGCGCTTTGCAAAGCTCGCCAGTCAGCCGCGGGATAGTTTGATTTGAGTTGCGCCGTATTTCGGCGATCAGACCTTCCGGAGTAAAGCCTGGCGATTTCTCGACGGCAGCCCAGATAACGGCGCCGAGCGGAAGGATGGTCTCATGTATAGTTACAACGTCGACCAAGTCACGCACTTCCCTGCGGCCAGCCGCCGCCATGACCTTGTTCGTAGCAAGATCGACCGGATGCAAAATATATCCGAAGGTATCGTCCAGCAATGTTGGGAAAAATCGGAAGTCGCTATCGGCGACCCATTCCAACCGGGTGCTCTCGCGGCCTCGTCTTACCTCGGCGGTGTAAATCAGAGGCAACTGTCGAAGCCAGGAAACGCCATATCCATCCGTCTCAAGGGCCTTTGCGTCAAGCAAGGC
>DATFZA010000427.1:0-5674 GCA_035314765.1 Bryobacteraceae bacterium | reverse complement strand
ATGCCTTTGGACGAACACTCACGCCCCTGGTGTTGCTGTCGGCTCTCGACGGTCTGTCCATCGGGTCCTTGGTTCCGGCGCTATCGATCCTGGCGATCGACCCGCGCATCGGACTGCAGTGGAGCGGCCAGATCGTAAACGTGGCGCGCGGAGTGGCGAGACTAGCGCTCGGTCCGGGCTGGTGATTAAAGGCCCATCTGTGGGCAGTCGATACTGCTATCATGGGCACTTCTGTTGAGGTGCTCTTCGAGCGAGAACTGGAACGAAGGGGAATTGCCTTCACAGCCGACCCCAGCACTGGTACGTATTTCGTGCAAGTGGGCACACCGCTTTCGGTTAGTTTGGAAAACCTCTCACGCCAGTACGCTTACGAGAGGGATCCCGACTGCGTACCCCGTTTTGTTGAAGCGATCCTGCATCGCGCGACAACTCTTAGCTGGAGTTCGGCCCGCGAGTCCATTTTGTTTGCCCTGGAACCTAATGACTATGTAGAGAGTTCAGATCTCCGGTTGCCGTTGTCGAAGAGAGTCGACCGCGTCCCAATCCTCGTGGATCAGCCCCTGGGAACTTGGCGGTTCATCATGAGGGAGATGCTTAAAGAGTGGGACGTGACGATGGACGATGTCACCCAGGTCGCAGGGTCCGCGATGGCGTTAGCGCTAACCTCTGCGAACTTGGAACGCAGCGAGATCGATGGAGTGACGTTAGGATTCTTTGAAACGGACCTTCCTTTGAAGTCACCGCCCCTCCTCGCGCCGAATCTGAAGCAAATCGTCGAGCCTTTGATTGGGTGGCCGCTGCACGCCGTTGTTCCGGATCAGGATTTTATCTACGTCTGGGCCGCCCGGCACGAGCGCTTCTTTGAGAGAGTTGCGGCCGTCGTTGTGCGCGAATATTCCGTGGCGCCGCATCCAGTTACGACGGAATTGTTCGAGATCGGCGACGACGGCATCCGGGCAATCGGTGCTTTCAGCGAGCGCTAGACCGCGCGCGAATTCGAGCATCGCCGAACTACGCCTTGACCAGCATCTTGCCCTTGTTCTTGCCGCAGAGCATGTCGATAAAGGCTTTCGGCGTATTTTCGAAGCCTTCGACGATGTCCTCGTGGTATTTCAGCTTGCCTTCTTTCAGCCACTGGGCCATCTGCTGAATGCCTTCGGGGAACCTTGGGCCAAAGCGGCTGACGATGAAGCCTTCCACTTTGAGTTGTTTGACCAGTACCAGGCCCAGAATGCGCGGTCCGGGCTCCGGTTTCTCCAAATTATATTGCGAGATCTGGCCGCAGATGGAAGCGCGGCCGAACACGTTCATATTGGCGAGCACGGCGTCGGTGATCGCGCCTCCGACATTGTCGAAGTAGCAGTCGATGCCGTTGGGGCACAACTCTTTCAGCTTGCCAAAATAGTCGGTGGTCGTTTTGTAGTTGAAGCCGGCGTCGAAACCCAGCTCTTTGGTGATGTAGTCGATTTTGTCGTCCTCGCCGGCGATGCCAACCGCGCGGCAACCCATGATTTTGGCGATCTGGCCAACGGCGGAGCCGACGGCTCCGGCAGCGCCCGAAACCACCACGGTCTCGCCCGCCTTCGGCTGGCAGATCTCGCGAAAACCGAAGTAGGCTGTCATGCCGGGCATCCCGAGGATCCCTAGCGCGGTAGAGATTGGCGCCAATTGCGGGTTCAGTTTTTGCAGCCCCGCGCCCGGCACTGCTGCGTGATCCTGCCATCCCCAATAGCCGACGACGGCGTCACCAGGCGCAAGGCCGGCGTACTTGGACGCGAGCACTTCTCCGGTGACGCCGCCCACCATCACGTCGCCCGGCAACACGGGATCGGCATAGGTGCGGACTCCGGTGATGCGGCCGCGCATGTAGGGGTCGACGGAAAGGTAGGTGGTTTTTACCAGCACCTGTCCGTCCTGAGGCTCAGGCATGGGCGCTTGGTCTATGAGGAAATCCGATTCTTTGGGCAGGCCGGCGGGCTTGGCGGCAAGTTTGATCTGGCGGGACATGATCTGGTGGGAGAGGGGCATGGTCCGTATTATGTCACTCATTTCACGCCCGACATTAATCTTTCCGTGGGGCGCACCAGCAGCACCAACCCAAAACTCGCGCAGATGACGAAGCCGCCGACTGCGCCGAACAAGGTCGGCAGCGGCATCGATTCGTAGAGCGACGCGGCGCGCCCGGCCAGGAAATTGCCAATGCTGATGGAGAGAAACCAGACACCCATGATGAGGCCGCCGACGCGCGCGGGAGCGAGCTTGGTCATGGCGCTGAGGCCGATCGGACTGAGGCATAACTCCGCTATGGTCTGTAGAAAATAGGTAGTCGTCAGCCACATCGGCGAGACGCGCGCTCCGCCCTCGGAGGCGTGCGCCGGGATCACGAGAATCGCCAGACTCACCCCCACAAAGAGCAGCCCGAAGGAGAACTTGGCCGGGCTCGAAGGTTCGCGGTTGCCCAGCCTCACCCAAAGCCAGGCAAAGACCGGGGCCAAGAGTACGACGAGAATCGGCTGCACGGACTGAAACCAACTGGCCGGAAACTGGTAGCCGAAAATGCTGTCGTTGGTATTGCGCTCGGCGAAAAGGTTGAGGGACGAGCCGGCTTGCTCAAAAATCGCCCAAAAGAGGCATGAGGCGATGAATAATACCAGAACCGCGCCAAAACGTTTGCGCTCCGTGACGCTCCAGCCCGCGCCAAAAATAAGCCAGGAGAAGATGGCGATGGAAACGATTACCAGGAGAACGCCGAGTGTGTTCGAGATCATCTCCGGAGTGATCTCGATCGCGCCGGTGGAGGCGAGAATGGCGCAAACCACGGCGATGGCCAGGCCGGTGCCTGCGCCAATGAGCGCGTTGCGTTTCTCGCGCTGGTCGGCCGCCGCGTCGGCGGGGACCACGGGCGCGTTGCCCGCCAACCCGAGATATTTTGCGCCGAGGACGTATTGAACCAGACCCGCGAGCATTCCAATTCCCGCCGCGCCGAAACCCAGCCGCCAACTGATGCGCTCTCCGATGTAGCCGCAAATCAGCGGCGAAATCAGCGCGCCTACGTTGATGCCGATGTAGAAAATGGAAAAGCCGGCGTCGCGCCGGTGATCCTTGGCCCCGTAGAGCTGGCCGACAATGGTGCTGACGTTGGGCTTTAATAAGCCAGTTCCGAAAATCAGTAGAACCAAGCCAAAATAGAAGATTCCGATGGCCGGCGCAGCCAGGCAGAACTGACCGGCGGCGATGAGAATCCCGCCATACAATACGGCTTTCCGCTGGCCGCTGATGCGGTCGGCAAACCAGCCGCCGGGCAAGCCGAGCAGATACACCATGGCCGTATAGAGGCCGTAAATTGCGCCCGCCCTGGTGACGGGAAACGCCAGACCTCCGGTGTCTTTGGGCGCGGTCATGAACAAAATCAGCAACGCCCGCATACCGTAGTAGCTGAAACGCTCCCACATCTCAATGAAGAAGAGCGTGGCCAGGCCACGCGGGTGGCCAAAGAAGCCGGTATCGGCGTTTTGCATACTTTGCATTCTGTCACACGCACAAAGAAGTCAGCCGAGCCGGAAGGCTTTGGCGTTGGTTTAGAAGATAGCAGTGATCTCTTTGGGCGATGCGGCATCGGCGGCAAAAGCGAACGTGCCTTGCTCGCGCATTTCGCGCGCCGCACGCAGGAATGCGCCCAGAGCGGTACGGCAAAGAGCGCTGCCGACGCTGATGCGCTTGACGCCCATCGCCGAGAGATCGGCCAAGCTGAGTTGAACGCCGCGCAGACCCATGACCACGTTGACGGGGCGATCGACGGAACTGACTACGGCGGCAATTTCGTCTTTAGTGGCGAGGCCCGGTGCGTACAGCACATCGGCGCCCGCCTCTTGATATGCCTGCAAGCGGGCGATGGTGTCTTGGAGATCGGGGCGGCCGTGCAGATAATTCTCCGCGCGCGCGGTCAGCGTGAAGGTAAATGGGAGGGCGCGGGCCTGCGCGACGGCGGCGCGGATTCGGTCGGCGGCGTGCTCCTTCTGGTAGATCGGATCGCCGGGGCGTCCGGTGGAATCTTCGATGGAGCCGCCAACGACGCCCGCCTCGGCTGCCAGCCGGATGGTCTCGGCCGCGTGCTCCGGAGTGTCGCCGAATCCGTTCTCCAGATCGGCGCTGATCGGCAGATCGGTGGCTGCCGCGACGGCATTTAGGTGTTTCATCATCTGGTCACGACCGACGGTGCCGTCCCGTTGGCCGATCGAAAAGGCATAGCCCATGCTGGAGGTGGCGAGCGCTTCAAAGCCCAAATGCGCCAGGAGCCGCGCCGTACCGGGGTCCCATGGATTGGGGATGATGAAGGCGGTTTCCCGTTCGTGGAGCGCGCGAAAGGCTTGGCCCTTTTCAGCTTGCGTCGGCATATTCTGCATTCTGTCACATGCTGAAATAGAGCGGAGAGGGGAAGGCGGAATCCCCTCACTAACGTTCGGGGCTGGTCCGGTGACACGCGAGGTGAAGGAGCGACGTACGAGTGTGGTGACACGGGGTGGCGTGGTGACAACGAGGTGGTCCGGTGACACGCGAGGCGGAGGAGCGACGTACGAGTGTGGTGACACGGGGTGGCGTGGACAACGAGGTGGTCCGGTGACACGCGAGGTGAAGGTTTCTTGAAGATACTGATCGCTGGTGAATTGAATGTCGACCTGGTGCTGCAGAATTACCACACATTCCCAGCACTGGGCCGCGAGGTGTTGGTTGACGACGTTTCTCTAACGTTGGGTAGCGCGTCCGCCATCTGCGCCGCGGGACTCGCGAAGCTGGGGGACGCCGTTATCTTCGCCGGTAAGCTTGGTTGCGATTCCTGGGGCGATTTGTGTTTCAGTTCGCTGACGCAACTGGGAGTGGATTGTTCGCTGGTGGTGCGGGAAGAAAAGATCAAGACCGGCATCACCGTTTCCATCACCGCCAAGGACCGCGCGTTGGTCACTTATCTCGGCTCCATCGCCGAACTGCGCGCCAGTGATATCGGCGATGAGGATTTGAAGAAATGCCGGCATCTGCACGTTTCTTCGTTTTTTTTGCAGAAGGCGTTGCGTCCGGATTTGAAGAGCTTGTTCAGCCGGGCGCATCGTTTCGGATTGACCACTTCGCTCGATCCGGGATTCGATCCGGATGAACAATGGGGCGACGATTTGTTTGATGTTTTGACAGAAGTGGACGTCTTTTTTCCCAACGAAGTGGAGCTTGCCGCGATTTCTGGTAGGAATGCCGAGGCGCTGCGAAGTGGACCGACGCTGACTATTGCCAAATTGGGAAGCCAGGGGTGCAGGGCGATCGGCAGGGACCTGGACTTGCTCGTGCCATCGTTCCCGGTGGCGCCGATCGACACGACTGGCGCGGGAGACTCGTTCAACGCAGGATTTTTGCATGCGTGGCTTCCGCTCGATCGTCAGCTAGGGAACGACGAACTGAAAGAAGCCATGCGGTTTGCGGCGGCGTGCGGAGCGCTCTCCACGCTGGCCTTGGGCGGAACAGCCGGCCAGCCGGATGAGCAACGGGCGCGCGAGTTTATTTCGAAAGCGTTAGCGGCGCCCGGGGGACACAGCTGAGATAGTTTTCAGCGAAGGGTTCGAACTCGAGCCCGCTGTGTCCCCATCCGCGCGCGTTCTCGACGGTTTTTGTTCTTGCTTCTGCGTGCCCC
>DATFZA010000426.1:0-6138 GCA_035314765.1 Bryobacteraceae bacterium | reverse complement strand
TCGCCGCCGTTGCGCCGTTCCTGGTATACAACTCGCAGTTTCTCTACGGCTTTGTGAACTACAACTTTGGCATGGCATTGTTTCTAATGGCGCTGCCCACTTGGCTGTGGTACCGGCGGAAGCGGTCTCTGCTGAGGTTTGTGGCGGTAACTTTGCTGACAACAGCGACTTACATTGCACACTTGATGGGCGTCGCGGTGCTAGCCGTATCCATGATCTTTCTGACATCGCTGGAGTGGCGAAAAACGCGGCGATGGCATAATGTTTTCGCGATCGACCTTCTCCCGCTCTTACCCGCGGCGGCCCTATACGCAAGTCTCGGACGGTACCGGGGCGACACCCAAACCATCGTGTGGGGCTCCTTGGCATTAAAAGCGAGGCATATGGTTGTATGGCTGACTTCGTATAACTCGCGGCTCACAATCCTTTATGCCATGGTCTGGATGGCCGCACTGGTAATTCTGTTTTGGAAAGGCCGCAATTGGACCGGGAGTGGGTTGCTGGCGCTGGGAGGACTACTTGGTTTGCTAGCCCTGGTTTTTCCCGCTGAGCAAGTGTTCTCCGCTGGGGATCCCGACTCGCGCCTCATGGTTCCGGCGGTGGCGGTGACACTCCTGGCGCTCGCGGTGGAGGTCCCAGTTCTGTGGGGTCGAGTTGCGTTCCTGTTGGTGCTCGGCACGATGTGCGCGCGCATGGTAGAGATACGTCACTATTGGAAAGCCGGCGATGCTTTAACGCGGACTCAATTGGAACTTTTCCGCCCTTTACCCAGGGGCGCGGCTGTGTTCCCGATTGTCTGGTTGCCTGAGGACCCAGAAGAGGCTAAGCGTGAGCGGCACATTTGGCATACCATGGAGTACGCCACCATAGATAACTTGATATTTTTTCCGCAATTCTTCAGTGTTTTGGGGCAACAAGCAGTGACGGTTCGGCGTACCTATGCGCACACCGTTCCTGGAATTTCCGCCGAGGCGGTTTCTTGGCCAGCTGTTTTCCGGGATTTCGATTTCATTTATACCTACGGCGTGGACACGACGTTCCAGCGGCAGCTTGACGCCCACACGGACCTGGCCGGTGTCTCCGGGAAGGGGAAGCTCTACCGGATTCGGAAGCGTTGATCGGCCGTTCCTGGGCCGCGATGCGGCGTCACAACCGGTCGAATAGCAAATCCAGTCCATCACACCACACTCGTAGCAGTGGCGCTCCGGTCGAAGACATCGTTCTGGACAACCACCCACCGATGCCGCTCAGCCGGCTTGGAACCCGCAGCCGGTCCGAAGTCGAGCCAGTACACTTGCCCCTGACGGATCACGCTCACCAGCGGTCTTTCACCCCGGACGAACCTTGGTCTTGATTTTCTTCAGCAGGCTTTTTTCCGCTGTTTCTACTTCGTTCGCATAAACTTCATTTAGCCGAAGCAACATCTGTTCGTGACGCTGCCGCTCGAGGAAATCGCCGACAGCCATGGCGAAGAGCCGGCTGCGGCTCAGCCCCAGCCGCCGCGAGGTCTCATCCGCTTCTTGCAGGAGGGTGTCGTCCGGGGAAATGGCCGTCTTCATGTTGCCCCCGGGAATTATACCCTTCTTCGTATTTCGGGTATCCTCACGAATCAAACAGTGGTTTGCGGAAATGTTCTGGGCTCAGCACCGCCCTGGGGAGGGTTTGGGATGCGGACCTCCGGCCGCAGCGCCGCAGCCGCAATTCGCCGCAACATTCCCCTGAACATCAGCTCGTGAACCGGGCTGAGAAGATACCAGTAAAGGAGCCCGGCCAAGCCGCGTGGTTCGAACTGTGCTATCTGCCGGATCACCGTGCCGGAACCATCCGGTTCGGCACGGAACTCCAGCCAGGCGCGTCCGGGAACCTTCATTTCGGCCAGCAGTCGAAGCCGCCTCCCGGGCTCGTAAACCTCCACGCGCCAGAAATCCAGAGTGCTCCCGGGCAAGGGAGTCTCGGGGTCGGGACGGCCGCGCCGCATGCCTACCCCGCCCATCATCAGATCGATGAGGCCGCGAATTCTCCAAAGTCTGTTGCCAAAGTACCAGCCAGTCCGGCCCCCGATACGCCGGATTGGGTCGAAGGCGCGTAGCGGCGCTACCGGCACGCGTGCTGTCTGCTCGTTCATCAGGGGGTTGATCAACGTGTTGCGGGCGGGATCGGAGCAGGCCTCGCCTGGAACTCGCCACCTGGCATCGGACCAGCGCGTTTCCGCCAAATCCCGATCCTCGTTCGTCAAAGCTCGTTCGATGGCCCGGGTGATACCCATAGGGCGAATGTCAAACGCCTCTGATGCCGCCGGGTCCCGCACAAAACTGGGATTCCGGACGCTCTCGATCAGGCACTTTCCAATCGCCGCGTAAACCGGAGTGATCAGTGTCAGCCAACGGCTCGACAGCGATAAGCTGAGCAATGGCACCCGCACAATCCAGCGCCGCAATTTCCGCTGGCGTGCGTACTCCCGCATGATTCCAACATACGAAGTGACGTCGGCCCCTCCGATTTCAAACGTGCGGCTAGCCTCCACCGGTAATCGCGCCGCCGCCACCAGATACTCGATCACGTCTTCGATCGCGATGGGTTGCGCGGCGGTATTCACCCAGCGCGGGGTAATCATCACCGGAAGCCGCTCCACCAGAGCGCGGATCATTTCGAAAGACGCGCTACCCGAGCCGATTACGATGGACGCCTGAAGTTCGATCACTGGAATGCCGCTCGCGCGCAGGATGTTCCCGGTTTCAACCCGGCTGCGCATATGAGGAGAAAGTTCGGCGCCGTGGCCTAGGCCACCCAGGTACACAATCCGGCGCACTCCCCCGCGACGCGCCGCCTCGGCGAAATTAGAAGCCGCAATTCGCTCCTCCGCCTCAAACTCCTCACGGCTATTCATGGAATGGACCAGGTAAAATGCGCTATCCACGCCCGAAAATGCCGCATCCAGAGACGCCGGCTCCAGAAGATCGCCCTCCACCAGTTCGGTCCCTGGCGCCACGCGCCAAGCCAGCGTCTCCGGGTTGCGGCACAAGCATCTGACTGCCGGTCCGTTTCTCTCGAGGCGCCTTAACAGGCGTCCCCCTATATATCCAGTTGCCCCGGTCAGTAGATGCATGAGTCGGCCTTAGTACCCGTTATGAAACAACCTTGCCACTATTTCCGTACCGCTCCCTGTCACGCCTACTGAGCCGCGACCGTCAGGGAGCGGTTGAATACGTTGTTTCATGACAGGCTTATTTCGGTAAGAGCACGGTGTCTATTACGTGAACCACGCCGTTGGAAGCCGCGATATCGGCTTTAATCACGTGGGCGTTGTTCACCATCACCTTTCCGTTCATGACCTGGATGGTGACGTCCTGTCCTTCGGCGGTCTTCGCTGAATCGAGTTTCACTACTGCGTCCGCCATCACCAAGCCCGAGACCACGTGATACAGAAGAATGCTCCGCAACTTCTCTTTGTTCTCCGGCTTGAGCAAAGTTTCCAGCGTGCCAGCCGGCAGCTTGGCAAAGGCTTCGTCGGTAGGCGCGAACACCGTGAACGGTCCGGGACCCTTCAGCGTGTCCACCAGTCCCGCCGCTTTCACCGCGGCCACCAAAGTGTTGAACTTTCCCGCGGCCGCGATATCCACGATATCGGCCGCGGAAGCGATGGTTGAACCAAGGCACAGCGCTAAAGCGCCAGCCAGTAAAATCGATAAATGAATCGTCATATCCTCGTTTTTCCTTTTCTTTTCTTGTAGGTTTTATGCCCGCGCGCCGGCCACATCACCGTGCCAGCGGCGCTGAATCGACTTCCAGGTCAGCGCCTGATACAGTCCCGCCAATCCCACCAACGCGTACACCACCGAAGTGAGCACGGAGGTCTCGCCAAACTTCATACCGAACAACGCGGCCACCAGATCCAAATGGATGGTTCCAGCCAGCCCCCAGTTGATGGCGCCGATGATGACCAGCGCCGCGGCAATTACGTCAACTTTCTTCATGTTGAAAACTCCCTTTCACTGCTCTTGCGATGGCCCAATCTCTTGGCCACAATTTGATCTTAGGGAAAAAGTGTTTTACTGTAAAGAACAGAGGGAAGCTGGCTTTCTCCAGCCGAAAAAACGCGCCCGAAAAGCGTATTGAGAGGAAAACGAACTTCGCCTATGGCGTCCGATACCATTACCGCCGGCCTCAGGAACTACGCGATTGGCAGCAAAATACGGCGTCTCCGCCTGCGCAAGAGCATGGGCCTGGTGGAGCTAGGCAAACACACCGGGCTTTCGCCCGCGCTGCTCTCGAAACTGGAGCGCGACCTGATGCATCCCACCTTGGCTACTCTTTTGCGTATCGCCATGGTGTTCAGTGTGGGCCTGGAGTATTTCTTCAGCCCGGAACCGAAGCCGATTTTGGAGATCGTCCGCAGGAAAGATCGCTTGCGCTTTCCCGATTCGCCCGACGCCGGTAAAGCCGCCTACCACTTCGAGAGCCTGGACTTCCCGGTACCCAACCGGGAGCTGAATTCGTACCTTGCCGACTTCGAACCGGGAGACGCGGAGCACGGCCGGATGCATGAGCACCCCGGCATCGAATTCCTCTACCTTTTGTCTGGCAAACTGGAACTACGCACCGCCGATGACAAGCACGAATTAGCGGAAGGCGACGCGATCTACTTCGATTCCACGGTGTTGCATGGCTATCGCAAAATCGGTTCCAAGCGTACCAGCGCGCTGGTGGTGACGCTGGGACCTAGAGAGTGAAGGCTGGGGGCGGACGTTGGATAATAGGCTGGCCGGCCTAAACGCCGCCGTAAACTAAATACAGCATGCGCTCCGCTCTTCCGCTCCTGCTTTCGTTAGCGGCCTCCGCCGCCACCTTATCCTCTCTAGGCGTCCAGATTCCCATCCAGCAATATAAGCTGCCTAACGGCCTGCGCGTCGTGATTTCGGAAGATCGCTCTGCGCCCACTTACTCCATCTGCGTTACCTACAACGTGGGCTCGCACAATGAGCGGCCCGGCCGCACCGGCTTTGCGCACCTGTTTGAACACATGATGTTTCAAGGCTCCGAGCACGTCGGCAAGGGTGAGCACTCGCTGCTGGTCGAGAACAACGGCGGCAGTCTCAACGGGACCACGAACGAAAATCGCACCAACTATTTTGAGTCGTTTCCATCCAACCAACTCGATCTGGGCTTGTATCTGGAAGCGGATCGCATGCGGTCGCTGGCCGTGAATCAAGCCAATCTCGACAATCAGCGCAATGCGGTCGAAGAAGAGCGCCGCCTGAGCATCGACAATCAACCGTATGGAGAGACTTCGGAAGTGTTGCAGGCCACCGCCTACGATAATTTCGCCAACAAGCATTCGGTGATTGGATCGATGGAGGACCTCAATGCCGCCAAAGTAGAAGACGTCAAGGAATTCTTCCGCGTCTACTACGCACCCAATAACGCGGTGCTCGTGCTGGTGGGCGATGTCAAAGCGGCCGACGCCTTTGGCAGGGTGAAAAAGTACTTCGGCGAGATTCCGGCACAGCCGGCCCCGCCGCCAACCGACCTCACCGAACCGGAACAGACCGCCGAACGGCGGAAGACGCTGGAAGACAAGTTCGCCCAATCGCCGCGCATCAGCATCGCTTTCAAGGTTCCGCCGGGCAACACGCCGGATTGGGATGCCGCTTCGCTGTTGAGCAACGTCCTTGCCGGCGGACAATCCTCTCGCCTCTACCAGACGCTGGTAAAGGACAAAGAGGCGGCGATCAATGTGTTCTCCTATGTTGAGGAATCGCGCGGGCCATCGCTATTTATATTGACCATCACCGCTCGTCCGGGCAAAGACCTGGGCGAGATCGAAAAACTGGTCTACGCGGAAATCAGCCGCCTGCAAAACGAACCCATCGCCGATTGGGAACTGGAAAAAGTGCGGATGACGTCTAAGCGCCGGAATGCGCAGCACCTCGAAGGAACTCAGTTTCGGGCCGAATTGATCGGGCAACTGGCCGTTTATTATGGCGACCCTAACCTGATCAACACGCGCTTCGCCAAGCTGCAAAGTGTGAACAAGGATGATATTCAGCGCGTGGCCAGGAAGTATTTGAACGCCAGCCAGCGCACCGTCGTCGTGACTTTGCCCAAGGCGGGAGACACGAAATGAGGATTGCGGTTATT
>DATFZA010000425.1:0-8428 GCA_035314765.1 Bryobacteraceae bacterium | reverse complement strand
CTTCGATCCCCGGGTGGATTCGATTGTGCGCGTGGAAGCCAGACGGCTGCGTGCCAAATTGGACGAGTACTACCTCACCGAAGGCCGCGATGAGGAATTGCGCATTGTGCTCCGCAAGGGCAGTTATGTCCCGATTTTCGAGTACCGCCACAACAATCCGGCGGGCTTCAGTTCTGGCTCGTTGCATTCCCTGCGCCGTAGCCTGGCCCTGGCGCCAATCGTCGTGCGGGACGGCGAGCAAGAAAGCAGCGCTCTAGCCGGCGAGATT
This sequence comes from Bryobacteraceae bacterium, assembly GCA_035314765.1. Classification (GTDB taxonomy): domain Bacteria; phylum Acidobacteriota; class Terriglobia; order Bryobacterales; family Bryobacteraceae; genus DATFZA01. The sequence continues at coordinate 8,160 of DATFZA010000425.1, read as the reverse complement.
GCGCGGCGCCTGACCCACATCCTGATCAAAGAGGGCTACTTTCAGGTGCTCGAGACGGTTCCCGCGGCGGAATCGACTTCTCCCACGCCCGACTACATCGTTGAAGCCAGCGCGGAGTTGAAGGGGGAGCATGTCCGGCTGCTGCTCCAATTGCTGAACGTGAGCGACTCCTCCCGCGTTTGGTCGGAGATTGTCGAATCCAGCATCCACGATCTAGCTCCCGTTGACAATCTCGGGCGGGCGCTGAACCGGGAACTCCTGGCGCCCTCCGGAGACAGAGCCCGTGCCAAGCTCTATGGAGAGCATCGGCAAGCGTATGACTACTATCTGCAAGGCCGCTTTGACTGGAGACTAGGCGCGCTAGAGAGTATTCGTTCCAGCGTGCATCGCTTTCGTCAAGCAGTGGAGGCCGACCCGTCCTATGGCGCCGCCTGGGCAGCTCTGGCCGAGGCGTTGGCGCTCAGTTCGCTGCTCGGGCTGTCTGAGGGGACGAACGGCGATGAGGTTAAGGCCGCCGCGGAACGGGCCAGCGCGCTAAATCCGGACCTGCCCGAAGTGCACGTTGCGCTGGGCGCGGTACTCTCGATCTTCGATCTCGACTGGGCGGCCGGCGAAAAAGAGCTGCAAAGAGCCATTCAATTGGGGCCGACGGATGCTACCGCGCATGTCGCTTACGCCGCGCAACTGGCGTTCCGGGGGTTGCACCAGCAGGCAATTGTCGAAGTGGAGCGCGCGCTGGAGCTAAACCCGGCGTCTCTACTTCCCAACGTTGTACTGGGATGGCTATACGGCGTAAGCGGGCGTCTGGATGAAGCCATCGCCCAGCACAGCCAGGTAGCCAAAATGGCGCCGGATTTTGCCTTTTCCCAGGCCGGACTCGGTTGGGCATACGCCGCCAAGGGACGGTTTGACCAAGCGATCGTTCATCTGCAAACGGCGGGATCCCTGCTGCCCGGCCTGCTTGGTTATTGCCTGGCGAAAGCCGGCCGGACTGACGAAGCCTTATCGCAGGCGCCAAAGCTTGCCGCGCTGGGTCAGGCATCCGTCTACGCCGGCTTAGGAGATCGGGAGCGCGTTTTGTCCCTCCTGGAACAGGCGCGAGCCGAGCGCGATCCCAGTTTGCCGTTGCGATGGTGGGGTCCGGAATTCGCGAACTTTCGGAACGAACCCAGATTTCGCTCCGTGCAGCCTCTGCCTTGAACTGCCAGCATTGCTAAAATAGCGGCACAAGCGTGGAGCAGATCGGCCGCTATCAAATACTCGGCGAACTCGGCCGCGGCGCGATGGGCATCGTGTATCGCGCGCAAGACCCGGCGATCGGCAGGATCGTTGCCATCAAGACTATCCGCTTCTCCGATCTCACCGATCCGCATGAGCGCGACCGGCTGCGCGGCCGGCTGGTGAAAGAAGCGCAAACCGCGGGCGCGCTGTCCCATCCCAACATCGTCACCATCTACGACGTGGTGGAAGAAGAAGGTACGGCTTACGTTTTCATGGAATGCGTGAACGGCCCGGGGCTGGAGACGCTGATGTCCGGCCCCAAGCCGCCCAAGAAGGATCTGGCCATTAGCATTTTGCGGCAAACCGCCGGTGCGCTGGACTACGCCCACTCCCAAGGGATCGTCCACCGGGATATCAAGCCGGCCAACATCATGCTGCACGAAGGTCTGCAGGCCAAGATTACCGACTTCGGCGTGGCCAAGATTCTCTCGCACGAGATGACGCAGTCCGGCCTCATGACGGGCACGCCCAACTACATGTCTCCCGAACAGGCGCAAGGACACATGGTGGATGGCAGGGCGGACCAGTTCGCGCTGGGGGTGGTCGCCTACGAACTGCTGACCGGAGAGAAGCCTTTTATCGGGGACACGCTACCCGCGCTGCTTTACAAGATTGTGCGCGATCGTCCGATCGCGCCGCAGCGTCTCAATCCGACCCTGCCTGCTGAAGTAGAGCCGGTGCTGTTGCGCGCGCTGGCTAAGAATCCCGACGACCGCTTCAATTCCTGTGTGGAATTCGCCAAAGCGCTCGATGCTGCCCTTGTTTCCAATCCTAAGTGGGCGCCGCTGCCGCGGGGCGCAGTGCATGCCATGCCCACCGTGGTGGCCATGGAGACGAAGGAAATTCCCGAACCAGTTTCGCGTCCCGAACAGGAACCTCCCTTGATCAAGAGCCTGGCCTGGGCGCTGTTGGGGATTGGCTTGGTGGGTGTGGTTCTCATCGGTTTGCAGCGCTTTGTCGACAGCCGCGCACGCGCGGAATCCGCGCAAGCGCAGTCGCCGGTCCAAACGCAGACTCCGGCACAAACCCAGACGACACGGGCTCCGGCGGGACCCATGATTCCGATTCCGTCGCCTCCCAAGCCCGCGCCCACGGTGAAACCAAAACCGAGTCCGGTAAATCGCTCGCAAGCGGAAGTTCCCGCGCCTCGCGCGGTGGAGCAGCCCCACGAGCATGAATCGAAATCACCGCCGCCGTCCCGCGATGCAAGTGTGCAAGCGCCCGCGCCCGCCGGCCCGGTGAGAACCGTTCAATTCGTCACCGATCCCGCGGGAGCGTCCGTCATCCTCGATTCCGGCAAGACGTGCAGTTCGCCCTGCATGGTCGATCTGGCGCCGGGAAGGCACACCTTGAGCGCTAAGCTCGCGGGCTACCGCGACTATCAAAAGGTCTTCAACGTTCCGCAGGATTCGGACATCTTTCTGTCCCTGGCGCCCGCCCGCGCAACCCTGAGCATTACCTCCAACCCGCCGGGGGCGACTGTGCAGTTGAACGGGACCGAGCAAGGCCGCCGCACGCCTCTGCTGGTAAACATCGCTCCCGGCACCTATCATGTGCGCGTCAGCCATAACGGCGTGCCGTCGGATTTCGACGTCACGCTGACAGATGGAGAGTTTGTGACGAGGAACGTGAAGTTCTAGCCGCAGCTGCCCCTGTCCCAACGCCCGCCTCGCATTAGCAGAGTGATATTCTTGCACTCGATGCCTTATATAACGAATAACGGAACCAAGATTTACTGGGAAGAGCATGGCGCGGGCGAACCCCTGCTGCTGATCATGGGCCTGGGCTCGACGCTCGATCAATGGCGCCGCTCGCTGCCGGGGCTCTCCGCGCGCTATCGGACCATCCTCTTCGACAATCGGGGCGTGGGCAAGAGCGACATCCCGGAAGGCCCTTATCCCATCGCCACCATGGCTGAAGATGCTCGTTGCGTGCTCGACGCCGCGGGCGTGGAGAGCGCCCATGTCTACGGCATCTCCATGGGCGGCATGATTGCCCAGGAGTTCGCCTTGCAATATCCGGCACGCGTCCGCAAACTGGTGCTCGGCTGCACCTCGCCAGGCGGACCGAAAGTGGTTCGCGCGGACGCCCAGGCAAACGCCATGCTCATGAATCGGCCCAACATGACGGTGGAAGAAGCGCTACAAGCTTCCGTCCCGATCTTGTATGACACACACACGCCGCGCGAGCGAATTGACGAGGACTTAGAAATCAGGCGCAGAACCTATCCGACGCCGGCCGCGTTCATGAGCCAGTTAGGGGGAATTCTTGCTTGGCAGAGTTGGGACCGGCTGGGCGCGATTACCGCGCCGACACTGGTCATCCACGGCGCCAGCGACCGCCTGGTGCCGCCGGGAAATGGCGAATTGATCGCCAACCGGATCCCCGGCGCGAAATGGGTCTTGCTACCCAACGCTGGGCATATTTATCCCACGGACCAGACCGAACGCTCGCAAGCGGAGATACTGGCGTTTCTGGCGTCCTGAGTCCCGGACGACGCGGCCCGGCCCGCGCGCTTGGCGGGCTTATTTTATCGATTGCAGAGCCGGTTGCAGCCACGAAAAGAGAAAATTGTTGATCTCCGGAAATTGCACGGAAAGCAGACTCAAAAGCGGCACGAAAACAAAAGTCCCGAGCCGCACCCAGAAATCCAGCCCTAATTCGCCCGGTTTGGTGTTCGTAATGCGGGCCAGAAGCGGGTTGGCGAACATCTGGCCATAAACAATGCCAACGACCAGCGAAATCACGAAAAAGATGGAAATCAACAGGGCGTGGAAGCTCTCTCTCGATTCAAACGGGTAGCTGCTATACGAGATCAGCACAAACACGAACACGCCGGCCATCCCGAGAATCAAGGTCTGCAGCCTGCGCAGCGGCACTAGGATGACGTTCAGATAAAACAAGCAAAGGAAGTGCTCGACGGCGCGTAGGGTGGGTTCTTTCGCTGGAGGTTCGGTCGCTGCGGTATCGCCGTCGGACGTGTCAGGCTTCGTTGCAGGAGGCGCATACAACTCCTTCTTCCACTGCTCGCTCGCGTAAATCAACGCCTCGGACGCTAACTTCGCGACCTCGGTCTGAAGTTCGCCGAACAATTGCTGGACCTTGGCGCCTTTGCGGTCATATTCGTCCGACACCTTGTCGGTTGCTTCCCTCGCGTCGTCGATCGCTTTTTTCAATCCGCCGGCCGTTTCACCGTTTTGGACTTGCCTGAGAACGTCTACTTCTTCTCGCAGCAGCTTTCGGAATTCCTGCCTTCCACTGCCCGCGAGCTTCCATAAGGGCTTCCAGGTCAGAGTCTTCAAATTGCCGAATCCCCTCCGGAAAGGGAGTCTCTCAATCGCTTGAAGTAGCTCTCTAAACTCCAGCCAGAGCGCCACAATCTGCGTCAAGAGGTAACACACCAATAGGAGACAGGAGTAGAGAAGGATCCAATAGGTAATTTTGTAGGCTTGCGATTCAAACGCCTCGGCAATTTCCCATGGGTGAATTAGCAGAAGAACAGCTATGAATCCCGCAAATGCGGGAACCGTGACACTGGCGCTGAGAGGAAAGGCTCCCAGACTCTTCCAGGGCCATTCATCCACCTTCCCTAGCGCCCTTAACCGCACCCGGTCGTAAGCCTCCGGCACGAGAGGGGCGTCAAAATTGCTCGCGTCCGGCAGAACCAAGTGTTTCTCTTCCGTTGCCGTGATCCCAGTCAACGATTGCCAGCACCACCAAATCCAGGCGGCCAACAGGAACACCAGTGGAAGCGCGGGCGAAACACCCGAGCCCACGTTGAGGTACCGGTATGCGAACGCTCCTAGATCAGTCCCCAGTTTTCCCGACCAAAGGAGCGATGTGAACAAAAGCGTTAGAAAAATAGCGGCGCCGCACAGGAACACGCCGGTCGATGCTAGCTTGGGAGATCCGCGTTTGCTGAAGCCTTGGTAGCAAGCAAAGCCCAGCCATCCGGCGCTGATCAGGTAGCAAGCCATCACGCGCCCTAGCCCGTGTGTTATTTCGCTCAGTCCTTCATTCAATAGTCCGAAACGGCCAAGCCAGACAATTGCGGGAAAGAGGAATACGGTTTGGCAGGCCAGCAACAGCAAGCACCCCGCGAACAGCAGACAGTTGCGGGTTGGGGAGCTTTGCGCGCCGAAGCGTCCGAGAATTTCGGAACGGGTAGAGGTAGGCGGAAATGCCAGAAGAAAGGCCGTAAAGGCACTGAGGCCCAAAGTAGCCGTCCAGAGAATCGTCCAGCCGATAGTGAAATGAACAGAATAGGGGTGAAGTTCGGGTTGCCCGTCCTCCACCGCGCGGATGGTCCGCTGTGGTTTTCCGGCTGCTTGAAGAACGCTCGCCGGCACGTCGTCCAGGACTGCAACCGGCCAGTAGCCCTCCCGACCCACTGCCGCCAACCACAAATGCGGGCTCCACGGCGCGGACTCGCCAGTTACCTCCGTTGGTTGGAGAAAGGATGGCAATCCGAACTGCGCGTAGTCGGCTGTCGCAAGGTTCCCGGATTGGGTTTTTGGCAGTGGCGGGAGCAACGACAGAAAAGCATTGAACACGCCCACCGAAAAGCTGTCGGGGAACAACCGGTGGATGTCGCGTTCGCCGCCGGTCCTCAGCGCCGGAAAATTGGCCCCTGCCAAAAGCGGATAGGTACTAACTGCTAGAATTCCGTGAGAACGTGGATCGTAATAATCATTGATCATGAGTAGATCCGCCCCCGTGGTTACCAGCCTCGCTTGAGGGTAGTTCTGCCGTAGATACCGGCAAAGGAAAACTACATCGAGCGGATCGGTCCCCCGAATGACGACGACCTTGACGTGCTCGTGCCGCAGAGTAGCAACGATGGACTGCAGGATCGATTCCTGCGACAGCGGTGTTTGCAGCGAGGCGTACGCCGCTACGCTGTCGTCGTCGTTTCCGGTGACGCTCAAACTCAACGGCAATCCGCTTTGCGGGTTCTTCTTGCCAACTGCCGCCGACTGGTCTTTCACGTTTCGTTGATAGGCGTCTCGTAGTTGTGCAATCTCGCGGGGAAAGTAGAGACGCACAAATGAAAACTGATCTAGCGGCGGCGAAAAGTCCTCTGGTGACCTCGGCTTAACTTGGCACGGATCGGACGTCTCCATAGACTGCCGGTCCTCCTGGTTTCCAAACGCGGTTTCGTCTTCGGACAAAATAGCTACGCGAGAATGCGAGTTATTTCGAGAGCCGAAGAAGACTTTTAAGTAGAACTCCTGGTACGCATCGCTGAATTGAAACGTCGCGAAATCGGGCCTTCCACCGTGATCGGGTTTGTCCTCGGGCCATTCTTTGCTTGTCGATTCGCAGAAATCGTGCATGGCGCGATAGCTGCTGATCGTGCCACTTCGAATCAGGATCGTAGAGAATTGTTTGCGCGGCTGGGCGTTCAGTATCTTATCGAGCGATGGCAAGGAACCCGAAAATGCCGGACCATTAATGCGCAGTATTTTCGCTTCCTCGAGATCCGGTTTCGCATCCGCGAGAATGCTTTGGCGAATATTCAGCGCGTTTTCGAACTGCTCGACGTGCAGCCCGCCAGTCGGCGTCTCGCCGACCACGAAAACGAGAAGGACATTCGACATGGGGTGTTTATCTCCTCCCGACCCCCGAAAGATCATCAGCCCCGGCAGCGATTCCACCTGATTCCGGAATTCCTCTTGCGCCAGCCGCACAGTGAAGTCCGCCGACTCGCTGTGTGTCGCGATGTCCCAGGGCATCCAGGCACGAGAAAAAAGGTAACCGCTCGCTTGGGCGGCGCGCTGGATAGCCTCGATGCCGCGATCCAACAGCAACGCCATGTGTGTATGGACCGGATCGGGAAGCGAGGCAATCACGAACTTGATGTTGCCTTGCTCGGCGCGAGGAACGTTCCAATGCTTGGCCAGATACTCTTTGTCACTCCCGGATTCAGCGCGGAAGTGATTCTTAAGCAATTCGCTTAAATCCGTGGCTGCACAGATGGCCTGGCAATTTCCGCAGGGCCCGTTGCTGTTCCCTGTCGCCGTCAAGGGGCAGATTCCGCCTGCAATCGTTGGAAATGGTTCAGCGCCCGCTGGCAAGTTCCGCGGACGTGCGGATTCGGTCGCGTTTGCGGAATTGAGGGAGCGGCTCGGCTCTTGCTGCCCAGAGCCCGGCTTGGACGAACCAGCGCCTTGGTACGCAGAATACGCGACGGCCAGACTAAACAGCGTCGCGTAGCCAGCTTTCATGGTTCTCACCTCTCAGCCAGTGGTTTGAACCCGACGCTCAAATAGCCGCTTTCCGTCAATAGAACTTGATTGAGCCCTAGCTATAGGAATTCGGTTCCCCTCTGGCCTGAAGAATAGTGCAAGCCAATCGACGGTCGTTTCATTGAGCTGCGGACTAATTTGCAATTAGCAGGACTGAGGCGCAAAATGCTCGTGGGGCAGGTTATTAACCTGCCGCGGGTTATTAACCCGCGCCTAGAGTTTCTACATTTTCTGCACAGACTAAAGTCCGTGCCACCTTGGCTGCCTCGTGGCACAGGCTTTAGCCTGTGCTCCGCGGGTTATTAATCCGCGCGTGCAGCGTTATCAGCCCGCCTGCGGAGCGCGCCTGTCACTTTATTTAGCGAGTCCCAATAGCGCGCTAACGGCGAATTAACGGCGAACTTCCATCTGCGCATACGAAACCAACTGGCAGTTTGCCTCTTTCAGCGCCTGCCGCACTTCCGGCGACCTGAGAGCCTCCAGTTCCTTCTGCCGGCTCTCCTTCAACCGAGTCCGCTCGCCGCGCAATTCGTCCGTGCAAAATCCCGGATGGCACATAAATTCCGTTACGCCGTCAGGCAAATTCCGGATCAAGCGGGCCAACTCCGCGCCGTCGTAATTTCCGGTGATC
>DATFZA010000424.1:0-3408 GCA_035314765.1 Bryobacteraceae bacterium | reverse complement strand
GTTTCGCTTCAATCTGGCCGCGGACCAGGGAAGCCGGCTGGAGATTCGCTACATCGTGGAAAAATCGTGCTGGCCTCTGCGTCATGGCGCTCTGGAGATCGGTCTCGAAACTGCCGGCGGCGGCGATATTTTGCTTCGGCAAGCCTCGGCGTTCGCCGCCAGCTACGTCCGCCGCCGCGACGGCCGCTAGAGAGCAGCCGGCTTGACCTCGGCCACCAGGGCGATCTCGACGCAACAGCCCAATGGGATTTGGGCCGCACCGAACGCTGCCCGCGCATGGCGGCCGGCTTCTCCAAAGACCGCGGCCAGAAGCTCCGATGCTCCGTTCGCCACCAGATGGTGTTCGGTGAATGTGGGCGCACTGTTCACCAATACCAGGAGGTTGACAATGCGCTCCAGCCGGTTGAGATCGCCGGTGGCGGCGTGCAGCGTTCCCAGCAAATCGATGGCGATGGAGCGCGCGGCAAGCGCGCCCTCCTGCACCGTGAGCTGCGACCCGAGTTGACCGGTCCACGGCTTGCCATCTCTCTTGGCGACGTGCCCGGACAGGAACAACAGGTTGCCGGTTCGCACGTAGGGCAGATAGGCAGCCGCGGGCGGCGTCATGGTTGGGAGAACAATGCCGAGTTCCGAGAGTTTTTGGTAGATAGACATGATGGGTTGACCTTTAAAACTGGGTTGACCTTTAAAACTGCACAGCCGCCGTATTGCCTCCGCAAACCACTACGCCGATGCGCTCTCCGGGCTGGGGTTCGTACTTTCGGGAAAGGAGCGCGGACAACGCAGCGGCGCCGCCAGGTTCGCTGGCGATCCGTAGCACGTCCCACAGCACTTGCTGCGCCTGTTGAATTGCTTCGTCCGTCACCAGGACCACCTTGTTGACATAGTCCCGCGCAAGCGGAAACATCATCTCCCCGACGCGTTTCGGTGCCAGGGAATCGGCCGCCACTCCGCCAGCTTCGGCATCCACCGGATGACCCGCTTTGAGCGCGGCGGTAAGTGTGGGAGCCTTCTCGGGCTCCACGCCGATGATCTTCACGCGGCCGCGATACCAGAGCGCGACTCCGCCGATTAGACCGCCGCCACCTACGGCGACCAGCAGGGTATCGATCCGCGGGTCTTGCTGCTCCAGCTCCATACCCAAGGTCGCCTGGCCGAGCAGCGTTTGCTCCTGATCGTAAGCGTGGATGGAAAGAGCGCCCGATTGCGCGATCCAGGCGTCGGCGGCGGCTAACGAGTCGGCATAGCGGTCTCCGGCGATCACTAGCTTCGCGCCATAGCCCCGGATGCGGTCGATCTTGGCGGATGAAGCCACGCTGGGGACAAAGATGGTCGCGGGAATTCCCAGCTTGCCCGCCGCATAGGCGACCGCGGCCCCATGATTACCACCCGACGCTGCGGCAACTCCGGCGGCTGGTATGGCGCGGCTGAGCAAGTTAACGAACGCGCCGCGAGCCTTGAACGAGCCGGCGTGCTGCAGCAACTCCAGCTTAAGAACCAAGTCGACACCCGGCAACCCGAAATCCGCACCGTCTACTTCGATCACCGGCGTGCGCCGGATATAGGGGCGAATCAGGCGCTCGGCGTCGCGAATTTGAGCTTGCGTTGAGAGCGGAACTATAGTTTGCATGCAATGGCCTTTTTGAGCTGCTTAATGCCGGCTTCGTCACGCCGGTAGAACGTCCACTGTTTGATCTTCTTGCCGTGAATCAGCCCCGCTTGCGACAGCACCCGCAAGTGTTCGCTCGCGGTTGGCTGCGTGACCTTTAGTTTCAGCGCGATGTTCAGACCGCATACCCCGTCTTTGACCAGATCGCCATCCACCTGCGGCGGGAAATTCGCGCGCGGGTCCTTCAGCCATTCCAGAATCTGCAACCGGCGGTCGTTTGCGAGGGCGCGCAGGGCATGTTCGAAATTCATATAGACACTTTGCCAACTAACTAAGTATACTGGATCCCATGAGTGAACCACAAACACATCATTATCGCGTCGTGGACGTCTTCACCGAGCGGCCGCTCGAAGGCAATCCGCTGGCGGTTTTTCCCAACGGCGCCGGCCTCAGCGGCGCGGCCATGCAGAGCATTGCGCGGGAGTTGAATCTGTCGGAGACGGTATTTGTGTTCCCGGCGAAGCAGCCCGATTCCGCCGCTAGATTGCGCATCTTCACGCCTTCGCGTGAAATGGACTTCGCCGGCCATCCCACGGTCGGCTCGGCGTTCGTTCTTCTTGACGAAGGCGTCGTGCCGCCGGACCGGGAGAGGTTCGTTCTCGAAGAAAACGTCGGCCCGGTTCCCATCCGCGTGGAACACGGCAAGCGTCCCCTGATATGGCTGACCACGCCTCCCATCGAGGAGGGACCAATCTTCGAGCGCAGCCTGTGCGCCGAGGTTCTCGGTCTGGCGATTGACGACGTTCTCGATACGCCACCTCAGATCCTGAGCGCCGGCAATCCCACGGTATTCATCGCGGTCAAGGACCAAGCGGCAGTCGACCGGGCCGGCATGGAGATGGCCGGCGTGAAGCGGCTGAAAGGCAGTTATCCCAAGGTAATCTGTACCTTCGTGTTCACGCCCACGCCCGAAGGCGCTTACTCGCGGATGTTCGCGCCGGAACACGGTATGGTTGAAGATCCGGCAACCGGCAGCGCCACCGGCCCCCTGGCTGCCTACATGATCCGCCACAAGCTGGTCTCGGCGAAGCGCTTCGTCAGCGAACAAGGTACCAAGATGCGACGCCGCAGCCTTTTGCACGTGAACATCGGCGCGGCCGGCGAAATAGAAGTGGGCGGTTATGTTACGCCCCTGGTACGAGCGGTGATGCAATGCTAGGCATGTCGAACCTCGGACGTTAGTGAGGGGATCGGACCGGCGCCAGCAGAACATCGCCCGCAATATGATATCATTCGCGATGTGAGGCTGGTCTTGGACACAGATGTCGTCGTGGCCGCCATGCGCTCGCCGCGGGGAGCGTCCGCCGCGATCCTCAGAGCCGCACGCATCAGGCAAACCACTCTGTTGACCAGCGTTCCTCTAGCGCTGGAATATGAGGCGGTCTGTCACCGGGCTGAACATCAGTTGGCATCGGGACTGACACGCCACGAAGTAACTATTTTCGTCGATGCAATGATCGCTCTGTCGGAGCCGGTGGAAACACATTTTCTGTGGCGTCCGCAGCTCCACGATCCGGGCGACGAAATGGTTCTGGAAGCGGCTGTCAATGGCTATGCGGATGCTTTAGTGACCTTCAATATGCGGGATTTCGGTGTGGTTCCGCTGCGGTTCGGCATTCCTGTATTGCGCCCGCGAGAAGTAATGGAAAGGCTAAAGCTATGAAAGACACCAGTACTTATCCCTTGCGCCTGCCGCGCTCCTTGAAAGAAGCGGTGGAGCGCCTCAGCCAGCAAGACGG
>DATFZA010000423.1:0-13660 GCA_035314765.1 Bryobacteraceae bacterium | reverse complement strand
TGGACCGTCAAAGCCATCGAGGATGCGATCGAAGGCGACGCCCATCTGCATGGCGAGCGTCCAGCCGGTGATGTCATAGGGGCGATTGGGAGGTCCTCCCGGATAGCGGAAATCGTTGGGGTGATCCTGCGGCTCAAACATGTCGCGCACAAACGGGCGGAAGGCCTGCGCGGTTTTGACTACATACGATCCCGCTGGATAATTTTTGCCAGCCACTGCAAACGGGGCATTGGCTTTGAGAACCGTGATGCCGTTCTTCAGCAGCGAATCGACAAACTTCACCGCCGTGGGGAGATCGTCCTGCTGAGGGGAAATGATGTAGCCGCGCGGATCGCGCAGCGCCGGGTCGTGGAGGATCTTCTCATACAGATCCGCCGGGGCGTTGGCTGCGTTGAGGCCGCCTGGTGAGTTGGCCGCCGCGCCAGGATCGGATTGAAACTTGGGGTCTTTGGCTTTGGCCGCGGCGTTCAAGGCGGCGATCCGCTTGGGAGTGATGGTCCAATAGTCCTCGCTGCCGCGCTCAATGGAGTTCTTGCCCATGCGATAGATGTTGTAGAGCAAAGTTTCGCGGTAGCGCGAAGCGTAGTCGAGCACCGCCCAATTCAGCTCAATCTCGTAATCGATGGATTGCTTGTAGTGCCACTTCTGTGGAGCGATGGGCAGCGGCCAATCGCCGCTGGGCAGTTGTTTGCTGGGCACGAGCACGACATCCATGGGCGTGGGATTGCCGATGATCTCGGTCAGCAATCCGATCTGGTTATGGAAATACGGCGTGGTGCGCACACCGCCGTTCCACCAGGTGGAATAATTCGCGCCCGAGCGCATGGCGGAGCCGCCTTTGCCTTCCGCAATGAGCCGCGAATGCATGGCCGTGCCGACCTGTTCAATGCCGATAGGCACCAGCGGATCGTAGTTGTAATTAAATGGATCGCGGAAAGGCGGCACGAAGACGACAGAGCCCGCGGGCCCGGTCTGGTGGTGGTTGTAGACGATTTGCGGCATCCATTCGATGAAGAGCTGGCGGTTCATGTTGATGGTCTCCGGCATGTTGGACATGTAGGAGTCGCGATTGTTGTCGTGTCCGACGTATTTCTGGTAGAGGTAAGGGACCATGGCGAGCGAGCGTTTGGTGGGATCCGTTTCGCGCATATACCAGTTGGCGATGAGTTCCTCGCCGTCGGGATTTACTTGCACGGCGAGCACGATGGAATCGTTGAGCAGGCGCATGGTCTCTGGGTCGGTGCGCGTGATCAATTGATAGACGGTCTCAATCAGCTGCTGGGAGCCGACGGTTTCAGAGGCGTGAAGTCCGCCGTCAATCCAGATGACCGCTTTGCCTTTTTGCGCCAGGTCATGGGCTTCGGCGTCGGTGAGGTTTTCCGCCAGGGCCAATTTGCGTGAGATATCCCGGTATTCATCGAGCCTTTTCAGATTTTCGGGAGTACTGATGATGCACATATACTGCGGACGGCCCTCCGCGGTCTGGCCAATGTCGGCCAGCTTCATACGATCGGATTCGGTGACCCATTTTTTCCAGAGCAACTCCAGTTGCGTGTACGTGGCCATGTGGTAGTCGTCGCCGATGCTGAAGCCGATCAGGTCCTTGGCGGGAGTGACTTTTGGGGCGTCTTGGGCGATGGCAAGGGAGGTGAGGAGCGCAGCGGCAAGAATGGCCCGGGTGGCCGAACATGAGGTCATGCGGGGGGGCATGCTGGGGGTCATGCTGGTTACTATACATGAGCGTCGAAACGCGGCTATGGAAGACCTCAACGCGGCCGATATGAAGAGGTAGGATGCCGAAAAACGGTACCAGTGAGAGCAAGCAGACTCGAGACGATCTGAACCACCTTAGCCGGAGCGTGCGGGAATCGCCGCCGAATGGCGAGGCGCGAATTGAGCCGGTGGCGAGCTATAACTATGACCAGGAACTGGCGCGGCTGCAGGTGGAGCTGGTCAAGCTCCAGGAGTGGATCCGTGAACAGGGACTCAGAGTGGTGGTGCTGTTCGAGGGACGTGACGCGGCGGGCAAAGGCGGTACGATCAAGCGCATTACGCAGAGCCTGAATCCGCGTGTGTGCAAGGTAGTGGCGCTTGCCGCGCCCACCGAGCGGGAGAGAAGTCAATGGTATTTCCAGCGCTACGCCGCGCATCTTCCGGCCGCCGGAGAAATGGTTCTGTTCGACCGGAGTTGGTACAACCGCGCGGGCGTGGAACACGTCATGGGATTCTGCACGGAAGCGGAATATCTCGAATTTCTACATAGTTGCCCGCAGTTCGAACGAATGCTCACGCGTTCGGGAATTATTCTGATCAAATATTGGTTCTCCGTCAGCGACGAGGAACAGGAGCGGCGCTTTCAGGAGCGCTTGAAAGATCCCACCAAACGCTGGAAGCTGAGCCCGATGGATTTGCAATCGCGCTCGCGTTGGGTCGAGTACTCACAGGCCAAGGACGAAATGTTCGCCCACACCGATCTGAAACATACCCCCTGGTTTGTAGTGAATGCCGACAACAAAAAACGCGCGCGGCTGAACGCGATTCGTCATCTGCTCTCTCTCATCCCCTATGAGGACCTGACGCCGGAGCCGATCAAGCTCCCTACTCTCGATCGGCGAAAGTGTGTGCGGCCGCCCATCACCGACCAGAACTTTGTCGGCGAAGTGTACAGGTAGCACCGGATAAAGACACTTCTCCGGCTAAAGAGCCGATACCGTTGTCCCGCACAGTTCCGAGGCCCCACTACACGGCCCGTTTTCTCGAAGAGTCGTCACGTTCGGCGACACCAACCTTGCGCTGGGTTGCCCGGGAAACTTCTCGAAGTGACATGATTCGATAGGGGCATAAATATGTGTCGCAGGCTGGCTCTGGTCCTGGCGGTTGTGATTCCACTACAGTGCCAACTTCCGCCGCGGGGCGCGCAAAGTGAGCGCGGACGCGGCGATCCGTCCACCGCTGCGCCGAACCAGCCCAAGAAGAAGAAAGTTTTGGCTTGGGGCGACACGACGACTGCATACCAGCACGACTCGGTTTCGCACGCCCTCGCTACTATCGAACGCCTGGGCCGCGAATCCGGCGCCTTCGATACCTATATTCGGACGGATTCGCAATTGGTTACCAAGCACGCGTTTGCCAATGGCGTGCGCAATGCGAAGGATCTCAATTTCTTCGATGCCATTTTCTTCATGGGCACGGGCGACAACCTGAACGATCGACAGAAGCAGGATCTGCTGTCGTTTATCAAGGAGGACGGCAAAGGATTTGTGGGAGCCCACACCGGGGACGACGCGTTCTTCGACTGGCCGGAATTCGCGGAAATGATCGGCGGCTGGTTTGACAATCACCCTTGGGGCCAGTTCGACGCGCCGATCGTCGTGGAGGATCCCGGTTTTCCGGCCATGCGGGGATTTCCTTCGCGCTTCACTCTGCACGACGAGATTTATGAGCACAAGAACTTTTCGCGGGAAAAGGTCCATGTGCTCGCCCGCTTGGACGCGGCGAAACTCGACTATACGCGGCCGGAGATCCACCGCGCCGATCGCGATTTTCCGGTCGCCTGGGCCAAAATGTACGGAAAGGGGCGCGTCTTCTATTGCACGTTCGGCCACGCCGATGAAATCTGGGACAACTCGGCAGTGCAGAAGATGTATCTCGAAGCGATTAGGTGGGCGCTACGCTTGACGGGAGACGACGTGAGGACCGGTCCGGCAAAGTGAGCGCCGGGTTTACTTGAGCTCACCGCGGAAAAACGCCAGGCTCGCCGCGGCGTCGTTCTCGAATGTACCGTTGCCTTCGATGGAAAGGCCGCCCGTATAATTGATCTGTTTCAGGATACTGAAAAAGCGATCGTATTCGGCATCTTCATCGGCCAGTTTCGGCCAAAGGCGTCCGTTGGGGTTGGCGAAATGCAGATGGACGATCTCATTTCTCGCCTTGAGCACAATTTCGGGATCTTCCTGCTCGACGCGCAAATGATAATAGTCGATAATCATCTTGACCTGGGGATGATTGACCTCGGAAACCAGCCGCAGGGCTTCCGCTCCCGTGTTGATGATATTGCTTTCCTGTTTTCGCTGTGGCTCGATGCCAATGACCATTTGCTTGGCCTTGGCTATGTCTCCAGCGCGGGCCAGAAAGGTTTTGATCTGGTTCCAGGCCACTTCACGGGAGTAGCCTGGTGGAACCTGGCGCGAACTCGCACTGCCCCAGACGGCCACACGGGCTCCGAGTGTCCGGCAGCGATCGAGCGTCGAGTCGAGATACGCGGATACGGCATCTAAGTTCGCGTCGTCGCCAACCACCCGCAGCGTCCGGATCAAACTATTGAAACTCCGGCACCGGATACGCGACGCCAGCACCTGTTCCCGGAAGCTAGCGAACGCCGAATCCGTCATCGCGGCGATGGCCGCGCCGCCCGGCTCGAAGTAATCGAATCCATAATGTTCGGCCTTGGCGAAGGAGTCGGGGGCGCCGCACACGCCTAGTTCGATTCCGCGCGTCTTCGCGAGAGCCGCCCCTGTTTTCGCGAGAGCCGACAAAGTTGCGGCCCCGGCGGATAACAATACCGTGCGTCGCGACGGGGACTCCATCGTTACGACTTTACAACAGCGCGAAGTATGTGCAAAATAGAATCGTTCAATCCTTCTGATCGGTGAGGTCGATGGATCTGCATCAACTTCGCGTGTTTCATGCGGCCGTGACCAGCGGCGGGTTCAGCCGCGCCGGAGATCAACTTCATCTTTCCCAATCGACGGTCAGCCAGCACATCAAGCTTTTGGAAAGCGAGGTGGGCTGCCAATTGTTTCTGCGCGTGGGCAAGCGCGTGCAGGTGACTGAAGCGGGAAAAGTGCTGCTCCCTTACGCCGAACGGATTTTCCGCGATTTAAAGAACGCGGAAATGGCGCTCCGGGAAATGAGCGAACTCAGACGCGGCACGGTTCGTCTCGGCGTCGGTCCGACGACTCTGATTTACCGGCTTCCGCCGGTGCTCAGCGAGTACCAACGGCGGTTTCCGGAAATCGAAATCTTTGTACTGGCCGGAACCACGGAGTTCCTGCTGCAAGAGCTGCGCTCGCAACGTATCGATCTGGCGATCGTTATGCCGACCGGCTCTCAGCCCGGAGTGAGCGTTAAGCCGCTAGGACGCGAGGAACTGGTCATCGTGGTCAACCGCGACCACCCCTTTGCCAAGCGGCACTCCATCGAGCCCGCCGAATTGAGCACGCTCCGTCTGATCTTGTACGAAAAGAATACCGCCATGCAGAATTTAGTCGACAGCTACTTCGAATCGCTCAGGATTACGCCCAACATCGCCATGGAAGTGGAAAATAATGAGGCGATCAAGAGCCTGGTACGCGCCGGACTGGGTTCGTCGATTCTGCCGCTGTGCGCCGTTGCCAATGAGCCCCCGGACGGCGCGCTGCGAATCTTGCGCGTGAAAGGGAAGCCCCTGATACGTCATCTCCAGTTGGCGTCCGCGGCAGCGGATGTGTTTCCCAAGGCGATAGAAGAACTGGCGTTTGCCCTTACCTCAGCATTAACGCCTCCGGGCGTTGATCACCAAAAGACGGATCGGCAAAAACGATCTGCATTAGCGAATGAATCTATTGGACAGGGCTGAACGCTTTCAGTATCTTATGTTAGAGCCTTAGCACAGTCTGCTATTCAGGGGGGTAGTTTATGTCCCATACGTCCGGGTTGACGTTTCGGAGCCTGACGTCGATTAGTTTCGCGTTTGGCTTTGCAATGTTTTTCCTCGGTTTCCACTCCATCGTAAATGCCCAGGTTACGGCCGTGGCGCAAGTTAGCGGCACCGTTACCGATCCCAGCGGAGCGGCCATCGGCGGCGCCCAAGTTACGATGACGGAAGTCGACAAACAAACGCCACATTCGACCAACACCGATAAGACCGGCAGTTACACGCTGCCAAACCTTCCCGTGGGGCCTTACCGCCTGGAAGTGAAGGTTCCAGGCTTCAAAGATTTTTTGGAGACGGGCATTGAGCTGGTGGTCAACAACAATATTCAGATCAATGCGGTGATGCAAGTGGGCGCGACCACCGAACGCGTTGAGGTAAGCGCCACTCAGAGCCAAGTGGAGACGAAAGAGAACTCCATATCCAGTCTGGTAGACCAGAAGCGCATCAACGAACTGCCGCTTAACGGACGCCAGGTTACCCAGTTGATCTATACCGTGGGCGCGGCCGTGCCCGCGGACGGCGGCGACACCGGGAGCAAGACGTTCTGGAACGCCACCCGGATTTCCGTCGCGGGCGGGCAAGGGAATGGCACCGCCTATCTGCTGGACGGAGCCGATGCCACCGACGCGATGTCGAACGTGAACCTGCCGTTCCCGTTCCCCGACGCTCTCCAGGAGTTCAGCATCGAGACCAGCGCGGTGTCGTCGCAGTTCGGCACTCATCCGGGCGCTACCGTGAACGTGGTCACCAAATCCGGCTCGAACGCGTTCCATGGCGATCTGTTCGAGTACATCCGAAACGGCGATTTAGACGCGCGCAACTTCTTTTCCAAGACGGGACCGGATACGCTAAAACGAAACACGTATGGCGGCACCGCCGGCGGGCGAATTATTAAGGACAAATTATTCTATTTCGGTGGGTTTCAGGGCACGGAGAACCGCCAGAATCCTCCGCAGCAGACCACGCATATTCCCACAGCCGCCATGCTGACCGGCGACTTCAGCACCATCGCTTCAGGCACGTGCCAGTCAGGCGGCAAAGCCGTCACGCTGAAAGACCCGCTGGGCGGGACATTCGCCAACAACCAGATTCCGATGAACCGGTTCGACCCGGTGGCGCTGGCGCTGGCGACAAAATATCTGCCGACGGCGTCGGCCGACCAGTGCGGCACGGTGACCTACGGCATTCCTCAAACCGGCGACGAACAGCAGTGGATCGAGCGCACAGACTGGGTGCTGAGTCCCCAGCACATCATTTATGGAAGGTACTTTTGGGATCATTGGACGAATCCGCCAGTATTGGTCGGCAGCAATCTGCTGACCAGCACTTCGCCGGGAAACCTCGAGTTGGCGCAGGAGGCGACCATCGGCGACACGTATACGTTCAGTCCCACGCTGGTCAATACATTTCACGTGGGGTTCAACCGGCGGCGTGACAATCGCGGGCCAACGAATTTCCCAATTAATTGGACCGATCTGGGGTCCAACCTGTACAGCGCGGTTCCGAACTTCCTGTTGATTTCGAGCATGACGGGCGGCTTCACCACTTACTGCGGCACCTGCGCTCCGGGACATTTCGACTTGAACGATTTCCAGTTTGCGGACGACCTGAACTGGGTCAAAGGCCGGCATCAAATCGGCTTCGGGTTCAACATCGTCCGGGTTCAGAACAACACCATTTCGGGCTTTGACGAAAATGGCGCGCCTACATTTAATGGGACGTATACGGGACTGGGGATGGCGGATTTCCTGCTCGGAAAGATCAGCGATTTCCAGCAGACCAATTCAACCCCAGACGACCTGCGGACCTGGGTGATGAGCTTCTATGTCCAGGACAGTTTCCGCATCAATAAGCACTTCACGCTGAACTTCGGCCTCCGCTGGGAACCGACTTTCTCGGACCCCGATAAATACAAGCGTGGCGATTCCTTTAGTGAATCGGCTTTTCTGGCCGGCCAGGTCAGCACCGTGCATCCCAGCGCGCCTCCGGGATTGTTCTTCCCAGGCGACCCCGGAATTCCCTCCGCCAACTGGAACGGGCAGAAGGCCAATTTTGCGCCTCGGGTCGGCATGGTATGGAACCCGAGTGGAGAAGGAAAGGACACCTTGCGCGTTGGCGCCGGGATCCTCTACGACTCTACCGAGACTTGGTTCAATGAACGCGAAACCACCAATCCGCCGTTCGGCAACGATATCGATGTCGGGGCCGCACAGCTTTCGAATCCGTGGGCCGCCTTCCCGGGTGGAAATCCGTTTCCGCAGAACGGCAATCTTTACTTCCCGACTTCCGGGACTTACATCGACATGCCTCTCCATCCCAAGTCCACTTATGTGGTGAATTGGAATGCTACCTATCAGCGGCAGTTCAAGGGGGGATGGCTGGGTTCGATCAGCTACCTGGGCAACAAGACGACGCACCTGTGGATTGCCCTGGAAAATGACCCCGACATTTATATCCCGGGGAACTGCACGGTGGGTCAATACGCCGTGACGGCCGCAGGTCCGTGTTCGACAACGGCGGGGGCCAATTATCAGGCACGGCGGTTGTTGACCCTGATGAACCCAGCCACAGGCAAGTATTATTCAAGCATCGACAGAATGGACGACGGCGCGGTGGCGCGCTACCAGGGCCTGTTGTTGTCGGGCCAGCATCGTGGCGAGCACTACACTTTCCTCGCCAACTACACCGACTCGTACTGTCTCTCGGATTACGATTTTGGCGCAGCGCTCGCGGGTTCGACGAACTCCCAGATATTCAATCGCCATGCCGACTGGGGTCCCTGTATTTCCGACGCGCGCCACATCTTCAACGCTAGCTTTGTGGCCACAAGTTTCTGGCATGGCAGCAACAAGTTTGTCAGCGGGCTGCTAAGCAATTGGCAACTTTCACCCCTGTTTTCAGCCCGCAGCGGCCAACCCCTGACAATCACGACGGGTACCGATAACTCGCGGACAGACCTCAACAACGACCGGCCCGTCCAGGTGCTTGCGAACTACTCCGCCACCAACAAGATTTGCTCCACAACCTTAATCTGCGTGCAGTTTATTAACCCGGCGGCGTTCGTACCGAATCCCATTGGCACCTACGGGGACGTCGGACGCAACGCCTTGCGCGGACCCGGATACTTCGGGTTCGACGTTTCTCTCAGCCGGCAATTTAAGATCACAGAGCGGTACAGTGTCCAAGTCCGTGCCGACGCGTTCAACATCCTGAATCACACGAATTTTGTCGGCGGCTATGCCCCGGCCGGACAACAAGCGGGAGCGACATACGGTACGCTGACCACGGCCCTGAATTCGTCCACTTTTGGCCAGGCCACCGGCGCGTACGATCCGCGCATCCTACAGTTTGCTATGAAGGTTTTCTTCTAAGGCACACTAGAAGGGCGGTGGCGGCGTTTCGTCAAGCTGGCGCGACGGCCGCGATGTGACAATTTGGAACGTTAACGGGATTCGTGTAAGTGACGCCTAATTTCGATTTGCACGGCCGGGTTGCTGTCGTGATTGGAGGGAACTCCGGTCTCGGACGCGCCATTGCGATCGGACTGGCTGAAGCGGGCGCCGATGTGGTGGCGGCGGGGCGTCGCGCCGAGCTCGTCCAGCAAACCGCCGATGAGATCGCGGGCCTGGGGCGGAGAACATTGAGGCAGGCCGTCGATATCCTTTGCCGCGCATCGGTGGATAGCTTAAGCGCGGCTGTGGTAAAAGGGCTGGGTAGCGTTGATATTCTGGTGAACGCAGCGGGCCGCATGTCGAAGACACGGCTGAAAGACATCGCCGAAAACGAATGGGATGATGTGCAGAACAGCAACGTCACCGGAGTGCTGCGCGCCTGTCAGGCGTTCTACTCGCCGCTGCGCGACAGCGGACGCGGGCGCATCATTAACATCACCTCGCTCAATTCTTTTGTCAGTCTGAATGGCGTCGCCGCCTACGCGACTTCGAAGGCCGCTCTGCTTGGCTTGACGCGAAGCCTGGCCGTGGAATGGGCTTCAAGCGCTATCAACGTTAACGCGATCGCGCCCGGCGTATTCCGGACGGATCTCAATAAGGATCTTCTGGACAAGACGGATCGCGGCAAGGAGTTGCTAACCCGAACGCCCATGCAACGCTTCGGCCGGCCCGAGGAATTGGTGGGCGCCGCTGTGCTGCTCGCATCCGACGCGGCCAGCTTCATCACCGGACAATGCATCGCCGTCGACGGTGGGTTCTTAGCGTCCGGAGTTAACGCGCGGGTCGAGACCTGAAATCATGAGCGCTATTTTGCAAGAACCGTCCGTGGCCGCCGCCGATATTCTTTCCGTCGTCGAGCAGGAGCTTCAATCCACGCCGTTCATCGACGTTCATACGCACCTGTTTCAGCCGTCGCTGGGCGAACTGGGGTTGTGGGGCATCGACGAACTCATCACTTACCACTATCTCGAAGCCGAATTGTTCCGGTCGTCGAAGATCCAGCCTGCCGAATATTTCGCGATGGAGAAACGCCAGAAGGCCGATGCCATCTGGCAAGCATTGTTTGTCGAGAATACTCCCGTGTCGGAGGCAACGCGCGGAGTGATCGCCGTGCTGAAGGCGTTTGGTCTGTCGACCAGCAGGTCCGACCTTCGGGAAGCTCGCGATTTCTTCGCGTCACAGACGATCGACGGGCACATCGATCGAGTGTTCGAGCTGGGCGGTATCAGTGAAGCCGTGATGACCAACGATCCGCTCGATCCCGCTGAGGCTCCGCGGTGGGAAAACGGCGCCGGGCCCGATCCACGTTTTCACGCCGTGCTGCGGCTTGATCGCATATTGAACAAGTGGCCCGATCATTGGCGCATTCTCCAATCGAAGGGCTACGAGACCGATGAGACCGCGTCCGAAAGAGCGATATCCGAGACGCGGCGTTTTCTTGCGGATTGGGTGAAGCGAATGAAGCCCGTTTACATGGCCGTTTCGCTGCCTGATTCGTTCCAGTTTCCAGAGGATTCGTTGCGCGGCCGATTGCTGGAACACGCCGTGCTTCCGGCGTGCCGCGAGTTCGATTTGCCCCTGTCGCTGATGATCGGGGTGCGCTATCTGGTGAATCCGGCGTTGAAGCTGGCGGGCGACGCGGCGGGAAAAGCGGATCTGCGCGCAGTGGAGCGATTATGCGTCGATCATCCCGGCAATCGTTATCTGATCAGCGTGCTGAGCCGCGAAAATCAGCATGAGCTGTGCGTCTACGCTCGAAAATTCAGCAACCTTCTGCCCTTCGGGTGCTGGTGGTTTCTGAACAACCCGTCTATTGTCGAAGAGATGACGCGCGAGCGCCTGGAGATGCTGGGCACGAGTTTTATACCGCAGCATTCCGATGCGCGGGTGCTCGATCAGGTGGTCTACAAGTGGCGCAACACGCGCCGCACCATGGCGCCGATCCTGGCGAACGCGTATAAACTTCTGGCCGACGATGGGCGCGCGCCAACGCGCCCGGAAATCCGCCGCGATATCACGCGGCTGTTCCGCTCCAATTTCGAGCGATGGGTGAATCTGCCGGATGCGCGCACAAACCGCGGCCCTAGCCTCTGACTCCGCTCCGCGAGCGCGGCCGATCCGCAACCTGCGCTGGTACATCTGCGGGCTGTTGTTCTTCGCGACCACGGTAAATTATATCGACCGGCAGGTGCTCGGGATTCTCAAGCCGGTGCTCGAACGCGAACTCGGCTGGCGGGAGGCGGATTTCGGTTGGGTGGTGTTCGCCTTCCAACTAGCCTACGCCGCGATGATGCCCATCGCGGGACGCGTCATCGACTGGCTTGGCACGCGCATCGGCTACGCGCTCGCAGTGGTCGTCTGGAGCCTGGCGTCGATGTCCCATGCGCTGGCCCGCAACGCCTGGCAATTTTCAGTAGCGCGATTCGCGCTCGGCATCGGCGAAGCCGCTAATTTTCCCGCCGCGGTCAAGACCGTTGCCGATTGGTTTCCGTCGAGAGAGCGGGCCTTGGCGACCGGAATCTTCAACAGCGGATCGAACATCGGCGCGATCGTCGCGCCGCTTCTGGTGCCCTTCGTGGCGGCGTATTTCGGATGGCGCGCGACGTTTCTCGTCACCGGCTCGCTCGATTTGATCTGGCTCGCCGCATGGCTGTGGTTATTCCGCCAGCCTTCCGAGCACCAGCGGCTCTCCCTTTCGGAACGCCAGTTGATCGAATCCGGCGCCGCAGCCGAGCCCGCGCGGAGGATTCCCTATTTGCGGTTGCTGGCCGAGCGGCCCGCCTGGGCGTTTCTCACCGGAAAATTTCTCACCGATCCCGTCTGGTGGTTTTATTTGTTCTGGCTGCCGGGATTCTTGAACCGCAAATACGGTCTCGATCTCACTCAACTCGGGCCGCCACTGATCGCGGTGTACGTCGCGGCCGATGTCGGCTCCATCGGCGGAGGCTGGCTCTCGTCGAAGCTGTTATCGCTCGGCTGGGCCGTGAATCGTGCTCGCAAAACCACCATGCTGGTGTGCGCTCTGGCCGTGCTTCCCGTGACCGCCGTCATGTTCACGGGAAAAAGCCTGTGGCTTACGGTTGCGCTGATCGGCTTAGCCGCGGCAGCGCATCAGGGATGGTCCGCCAACCTGTATACGCTGGTGTCCGATTCCTTCCCGCGATCGGCGGTAGGCTCAGTAATCGGCCTGGGAGGAAGCGGTGGGGCCATTGGCGGATTGTTGGTCGCGCCGGCTATCGGTTACTGGCTGGACTTTTCGCATCAATCCTACGGGCCGCTATTTCTTATCGCGGGCTCGATGTATCTCATCGCTTTGGCCATCATTCATCTGCTGGTTCCGAAACTCAGTCAAATCGAAATATGACCTCTCCTTTGATGCACGAATTAGCGGGCGCGCTGGTGGATAATGAATCGCTGGCGCGTTTCGCCCAGCGCGACGGCATTCGCGTCTTCCCGCAATCTCTCACTCGAACCCCGAGCGCTTCCTACGTTGTGGTCGATGTGGACCAACAATCGCGCCTGCTGCAGATCGGCGGCGTGCCGCAAATCGGCGAACCGCTGTGGCGCGATCCCACATCGCGGCAATACTTATACGCTTTCTCGCCGTCCGACGACGCGAACCTGCGGGCCTTTGTCGAGCGCATCGACCACTCGTTTCTTCCCCGCCCGCAGCGCGCCCAGCCGGCGATCGCCGCGGGAAACCGTCATCCCGAGATCAGCCTTCCCGCGGTTTTCGACGCGTTCGACACGATCCTGCGCGAGACCGGAAAGAATCTCGCGTCAACCGTGCAGCTTTCCGCCACGCGGGAAATGACCACCGATGCCGAGATCGCCCAGCGCGATGGCTCGAATCCCACGGCGCCGGGCCACACTCGCGTCAGCATCCGCCACCTGTATCATGCCGGTCTGTGGGCCGCCATTCGATCCGGCTATCGCAGCGGATACACTGCCGAAGCGGATCATTTTATTGTGAGCGGAAGCGATGAGGCCGCCATCGCGCGATCGGTCGAGTGGGTGAAAGAGGCGATTCTCCACGCGGCGGGCTATACCAAATTCACCACTGACACCTCGCGTGTTTTCGATCTTCGCGCCGACGAACGCCACCCGCGGCCGTGGACCGAATCGGAAATCGACGATCTGTTCGCCGCAAGGCTCACGCGGGAAGAACGCGCCTGGGTGTTGGACGCGTTCTCAGCGCCGTTTGACTGCGAGGAGCGCGCGTACCGCTTCTCAGAGAGCGAGATCAAGCGGCATGCTGTGAAATTTGGCCCGAGCTTGAAGCTTAACGAGGAACTGTACGATTCCATCTCGCGCGCGAAACACGGCGCCTTGTTCGATTTCGAACCGTCGCTCGATGAAGCCGAAACATTGACCACCACGGAAGAACTCATCTTCTACATGCACTGGCTGCGGGAACGGGGCCGTCCCGCTCAGTTGGTTCCTCCGAACCTCGGATTCAAAAAGCGGCAGGCTTATCCCGATTCACGCGCGGCGCTGGCCGGTTATGCGAGCC
>DATFZA010000422.1:0-4168 GCA_035314765.1 Bryobacteraceae bacterium | reverse complement strand
GCATGAGGTGCGCGGCCGCAATCCCTGAATCCAACTTGATCGCGTCACGAAACTGTACCGCAGCTTCATTCAGATTACCCAATTGTCCTTCGACTACCCCAAGTTCTACGTGAGTATCGGCTGTAGGGTTCAAGCGAAGCGCCAGCTTCAGTTCATGCTCGGCTTCGGCAAGATTATTCTGCTGGGCAAGGATGCGGGCCAACAGGCGATGCACGGCGGCATCTGCGGGATCGAGGGCTTCGGCGGCACGCAGCTCTTGCAGAGCGGCGTCCTTGTCTCCCAGGTCATACCGGACCGCTCCAATTCCATAATGCGCCTCCGCCCATTTCGGCCGGAGCTTCACCGCCGCCTGAAACTCCTTCAGGGCCTCGATGGATTCTCCCTTGTACTTCAACGCCATCGCCAGGTTGTAGTGCGTGGCGGCGTCGTTTGGCTCAAGGTCCAGAGCCTTGCGGTAGTTTGTGATGGCATCGTCCCAGGACTTTGCGCGTGACAGTTCGGCAGCATGCTGGCGGTAGCTTTCTGCTGTTTGCGCACTGGCCCGCGACGCGGAAAGGCCCACTGCCAGCAAGCCTGCCAACACATAAATTCGGATCACGTAATTTTTCGCGCGGGTCGGCCCGTTGCGCCGCATACCTACACTTTATCCCAATGCTTGAAAGGGACGGCGAGTGAGCCCGCCGTCCCCATGCTCAAGCGGAACTGTATTACCAGAAAAACTTCGCACTGACTTGGCCGATGCGGGGCGCACGAGCGTTGGTGACGTTGCCGAAGGTAAGGCTGCTGATGTTCCCGCTGGGGTTCAGGAATTGTGCATGGTTGAAAATGTTAAAGAATTCGCCCCGGATTTCGAATGCTTTCTGTTCGGTCACGCGGATCCTCTTGGTTAGCCCCAAGTCGGTGTTGTTGATGCCGGGACCGTGGAAGAACCGGCGGTTAGCGGTGCCGAAAGTGCCGCATGTGCCGGTCAAAACGCCCGTGTTATCCAGATTACATTCGTTCGTCGCAAACGCGCTCTGATCGAAATAGGTGAACGCGCCGGTGCTGGCAGTATCGCGAGGGTTCCTGGTGTGAATCGGCCCTACCAGATTCGGCATGTCAGTGGCCGGACTACCCGAAAGCGAGGCATCCCCCGAACCCTGCGACATCTGAATGGGGAACCCAGTCGCGAAGCGGGTAATCCCCTGTAGCTGCCAGCCTTGGGTCAACCGCTTTGGCAAGCCGCCAAAAGCCCGATCAAAAGGAATCGCCCAAATGTAGCTGACTACGAAATTGTGATGCACATCGCTGGATGACAGACCTCGGCTGATCCTGGGGTTTGAGAAATTGACGAGATCGCCGAACCCCGAGGAATTGTCCAAGGCCTTGGCGAGCGTGTATGCCGCCAGGAAAGTGACGTCCCCGGCTTTACGCTCCACTGTAACTTGCCCGGCGTGGTAGATGGAGTTGGCGGTGAGCTTAGTGAATGTGTTTCCATACCCGAAGCACAGCCCCCCCGATTCGGGACAGTAGTTCGGGTTGAGAAGAGTATTCCTGGTCCCATAGAAGCAGGTACTGCTCGGCGTACAGCCGATCGTGTTGCCAGCGAGCGTGTAAAGATCCTGCTCGCCATTCGGCCCGCATCCAGGGGATTGCGTGCTCTGATCGAAAGCCCCTAGCGCGTTCAATTGCATGCAAAAAGCTGCAACGCCCGGATTGGCCTCCTCTTGGGTGACGAGCCTGTGGCCTTCGGTCCCTACGTAAGCCAATGTCAGCACCGTCGAACTGCTCAGTTCCCGCTGAAAAGACAAATTGAAGTGTTCGGCATACGGCAACTTATTATGGATGTCATAGCCCGGCGAATAGGAGATCGGTTCGTATACCGCGAAACTCAAGTCCTTGTTTGAAGCAGCACCCGGCGTGGGGATCGTGAACGGAAAGCGCTGCCCGATGGATGACCCGTCCTGGCGAGCGCGGAAGGGCTCCTCCAACAGCGGCGGGCGGGGACTCGTCCAGTACAGGCCGAAGGGTGCGTCGGCCACTTCGTAGAAAAGGTTCAGATCTTCCACGGACGTATAGTAGAGTCCGTAAGCTGCGCGGATGCTGCTCTTACCGGGCCCGCCGAAGACTTTGCCCAACACGCCATCGTGAAAACCGGGCGAATAGGCAATACCGAGCCGCGGACCAAAGTTGTTGTATCGGGTTGGGGCAAGCGTCTTGGGAATTCCAGGGTCGCCGGGAAATACCCATCCGGTAGGAGAACCGGGGAACAACGTGGAATGTTGTCCCGGGTTCCAGGTCTCAATCTTGCCCTGCGTGTCATACCACGGCATGCTCGCTTCCCAGCGCAGACCTAGATTGAGAGTGAGATTGGGTTTTACCTTCCAGGAATCCTGCGCATAGGCGCCGCCGTAGCGGGTGCGGGAGTCGAGGAGTTGCAGAGCGGCCTGTTGGTAGCCGCCTTGTGAGGTGGGGGCGCCAAGAAGATAGTCGGCGAAGTCCACGCCCGTTACGCTCCCATCGAAAATGAATGCCCCATTCGGGCTGGCCAGGTTGCGTTCGTTGACTTGCAGATATCTGAATTCGCCCCCGAACTTCAACGCATGCTTGCCCACCACTTTCGAAAGGCCGTCCGACACCATGTAGGTGTTGTCCGGCTGAAAGGTGTTCAGCCCGGGCACCCCGATATTGAAGCTGTTAAAGAACATTTGCGGCACGAATTGCGGATATCCGGGCGTCGCGTCAGGAATGATCCCGAGAGTACCGGTGCCATTGATGAAGCCAAGGGAGGTAAGCGAGGCGAAGCTGCCTTTCGGATTGTCCTTGTGGGTCGCGGTGCGGAAGAAGGTCACTCGAGCCTCGTTGACAGCGCTAGGCCCGAGGGTTTTGGTGTTACTCATGACGAATTCCTGCGCCCGAGTCGGTGTTTGCGAGGGGAAGCCTGGCACGCTGGCCGAGGGAAGCGCGCTGAACACCGTGGAATCGTCGTAGTGGTAATAGAAGGACCAGTTGCCAGTCAGTTGGTTGTTGAAATCGACGCGTTCTCCAATTTTGTCATCTTTAACCGTGCTCTTCTGGCTGTTGTTTGAGTACGTGCCTGCTACGGGATCAATATTCGGCGCGGGAATATACGAGATGGTACCAATCGCGGCGGGCGACCAAGCTGACTGCGGAATGACGCCACCCGGAAACACACAAGTCCCGGCCTGAGCGTCCGCCAGCGTTTCGCAACCGCTAACCCAGTACGGCTCGTTATTGGTGACCGTGTACCCCAACCGCTTGGACAGTACCTGAGCCCATCCGCAGGCGGGACAATCCGCAACGGTACCGGCGCTGCCGTCCACGCTGAGGGTTAAGGCTCCGTCGCCGAAGTTGCCCTGACGCTGTAGCGCCGTCGGCACGTTCACAATCCCGGTCTCGGCGCCCGCCACTTGCCGCGTGCCCTGATAATCGCTGAACCAGAACAGCCGGTCTTTCCAGAACGGCCCACCCACGGCGAAGCCGAACTGATTTTGCCGCAGTTCGGACTTCATTGGTGTAAAGAAATTGGCGGCATCCAGCTTGTCGTTCCGCAGGAACTCGAACACATCGCCGTGGAAACCGTTGGTGCCCGACTTGGTGATGGCATTCATCACGGCGCCGCTGAACTTTCCATATTCCGCGTCGAAGCTGTTGGTGATCAGGCGAAATTCCTCGACCGAATCCAGGTTGGGAATGAGGCCAGCACCCAGGTTGCGGCCTTCGCTGACATCGCCTCCGTTCACCAGAAAGGCATTGGCCGTTTCGCGTTGGCCGTTGACGGAGATATTGCCGGCGCCCAAGTTCCCGGATACCTGCCGGTCTCCGCCGATCGTGCCTGAGGTATCCGGCGCCACGCCGGCCTGCAATCCCAGCAAATCGATGTAGCTGCGGCCGTTCAGCGGCAGAGCCAACATTTTCTTCGAATCGATCACGTCGCCCAGTTGGGTGCTCTCGGTTTGGACCTGGACGGCGTCGGCGGCGATGGTCACCTCTTCCTTGATGTTACCGACGGTCAGGGGAATATCGATGCGCAATTGGGCATTCACCTCCAGCACGATGCTGGTAGCGTTGAATTGCTGGAAACCGGCCAACGTAGCGTTCAACTTGTAGGTCCCCGCTGGCAAGGCCAGAAAACGATAGGACCCGTCCTCGGCCGAAACCGTCTCCT
>DATFZA010000421.1:0-3903 GCA_035314765.1 Bryobacteraceae bacterium | reverse complement strand
TTTTCACCGCTTCCACTACCCACGCCGCCCCGTCGAGCGTTAACACATCCTTTTCTGCCTCCTGCCGGGTCTTTCCGCTTGGTGCCACGCTCACGGTTGGGGCCACGCTTAGCCTAGCCCCGAACGTAAGTGAGGGGACCTGCAATACGTCGGCTTACTTATAAAACCGCGAGCTAAGCGAACCACAATCGGGTGGTGAAAGGACCGGAGCCACAGAAACCGATAAACTTCGGCAGCCGGATTTTGTAAAGACTCTCGCCAAAGGGAGGGTTCGTGCAGCGCACTGAGGTGCTTCGAATACCAGTCCGATTGAAATTGATGTTCACGGGGCGTATTACCGAGGCTTGCGGGCGGAAAGTATTCGGCGCTGAACGCGCAGGCACTCAAACAGCCAATGATGGCAAGACCGGCGGCGCGCAAAGAAGTGTTCCTGGCACAATCATATCTCTGCAACCACAATCATAATCCTGCAACCGAGGTATCATCATGGACTCAGACATAATGGCTGAATCCACCGCCCCCCCTCCCAAAACCGAAGAGGCTAAGACCAAAACCGGAGGCTTGCTCGCAGGGCTAAAGCGTTACTCCGTCCCTTTGGTCATCCTCCTGATCGCGGCTGGGCTCATTTTCCTCCTCTCCCGCAACTGGAACGCATGGACGGGCGACCGGGCGGAACAAACCACCGACGACGCGTATGTACGAGCCGACCTCACGCCTCTCAGTACCAAAGTGGCCGGACTGGTAGCCTCGGTGGAGGTTGCCGACTATCAGACGGTCAAAGCGGGCGAACTTCTTGTCCGGCTGCGTGACGAGGATTTCCGGGCTCAAGTAGAGCAGGCGGAGGCGGCGCTCGCGTCCAGCGAGAGCGCGCTGGTCAACAACCAGCGGCAGAAAGACCTGCAGGACGCCAGAGTGGGGCAGGCGGAGACCGGCATCCGTGCCGCGGAGGCGGAAGTTGCCGCCGCCGAAGCCGGGATCGCAGCGGCGAATTCGGCCATGGCAAACGCGAAAAGCGGGGTGGCCGGGGCGGAAGCTGACGTGCAGCGCACTCTGCTCGAACGCAAACGCCAGGAAGCGCTCGTCGCGGTCGAGTCCGCCACGCGGCAGCGCCTGGAGCAAGTGGTGGCGGACGAAGAGCGCTTCCGGGCCCAGCTGGCGAGCCGCGAATCCGACATCTCCTCCGCCGCGGCGCAGTTGGCCAGCCGCCAAGCCGATCTGAAGCGCGCCCGTGTCCGGGTGGACAGCAGCAAGGACGAGGTGGAGGCGCAGAAGCGGCAGCGCCTGGTGCTGGATTCCCAGGAACAACTGCTGCACGCCGACGTGAGCGCCAAGCGGGCGGCGTTGTCGCTAGCGAAAACCAACATGGAGTATACGCGCATCGTTGCGCCGGAGGATGGGATCGTCGGCGAGCGCAAGGTGCGGCCAGGCCAACTGGTTAGTCCCGGGACGCAAGTGCTCTCGCTGGTGCAACACGACGTGTGGGTGCAGGCCAACTATCGGGAAACGCAATTGGCGCATATTCGCGCCGGAGACCTCGCGGAAGTTCGCGTCGACGCCATTCCTGGCGTGGTGTTCAAGGGCAAGGTAGCGCAGATCGCGCCCGCCAGCGGCTCCCAATTCGCTCTATTGCCACCCGATAATGCGACCGGCAATTTCACCAAAGTGGTACAGCGGGTTCCGGTGAAGATCGTCCTGGACGAGGCTTCGAAGATTCAGGACCGCTTACGCCCTGGCCTCTCGGTGGTGGCGACCGTTCGCACTGGGACCGGAGATCGCTGAGCGCAGTTCCAATTCCAATTGCGCCCCCCTGTCTCTATTCAGGAAGCGGGAGGCTCTGGAGACTCTCGCGCGAGAAGGCCTCCTCCGGGAGCAAGGGAATCTTGTGCGAAAACTGCGCAAGTTTCTGAAGCGTGCGGTCCAGTTGGTCTTGGCTGAGCGTCTTTGGTCCCGTCGGTTCATGGCTCGCCTCTTCCAACAGGCTTGCGGCATACGCGCCGATATCAATGCCGCGTGCGGCAGCCTGGCGGCTCAATGCAACTTGAACCTCGGGTTTGATCTCCACAATGATCGTCATGTGAATGAACTCGTTTTCTATATTGTCGCTTATCGCCGCCACTCTGGCAGACTGGCTTCACCCCGAACCAACTCCCCTGGCACGCTGTAACGCTTCCGTCGTCGCCTGAGCGGCTAATTGCACCGTTTCATAAGTAAGCCGACGTATTGCAGGTCCCCCGTGAGCGGGGGACCAAGCGGCAATCCGAGACCGTAATTGCGAACATGGACTAAGCGACGGAAAGGGAGGCGGGAAGATGCAAGTGCTCGAATCTTCCCGGTAACACTTTCGCCGCTCCGTGCGCCTTCTGATAAGATCGTTGGTAATCCTTGCGAAGGGTAGGTGTCTCTTGAGTTCGAAGAATGACAAAGACGACAAAGCCACGAAGCTGAATTTTTCGCGCCGCGGGTTTCTGACCAGCGTCGGCGTGACCAGCGGAGCGCTCTCCACCGGGCTGCTGGAATCTCCAGCGGAAGCGGAACAGACCAAAACAGCGGGCCCGGGCGCAGTGCCCATCACGCTCAACATCAACGGCAAGAGCCACAACCTCAACGTGGAGCCACGCTTCACCCTGTGCGATACGTTGCGCAATCGCCTGGATATCACGGCCTCGAAACGAGTTTGCGACCGGGGAACCTGCGGCGCTTGCAGCGTCATTGTCGACGGCAAAGTGATGTATAGCTGCACCATGCTGGCGATCGACCTGCAAGGCCGGCAGATTCAAACGCTGGAAGGCCTGTCGCCGGTCGACAATCCGCATGCCGTGTCGCGCGCGTTTGTGAACAACGATGCGCAACAATGCGGCTATTGCACCCCCGGTTTTGTCACCGCGTCGATCAATTTCCTGGAACGGAATCCTAACCCGACGTATGAAGAGGTCAAGAAAGGCCTGGGTGGTAACCTGTGTCGTTGTGGCACTTACGTAGGGATTCGTAAAGCGGTGCTAGAAGCAGCGCAGAACCTGAAAGGAGCGAGTCATGCCTGATTACCATTGGCCGCCAATGGACAAGCGCCGGGTGATGGGCAAGCCCATCAGCCGCCTGGACGGGAATGTTAAATCCACCGGAGCCGCCAAGTATAGCTCTGACTTCAATCCCCCTGGCCTGCTGCATGCCGTCGTCCTCACCTGCCCTTACGCGCACGCCAAAGTTACAAATATCGACACCAGCGCGGCGGAAAAGCTGAAGGGCGTTACCGCGGTGCGCGTGGTGAAGAAGCCGGGAGATGAAGTACAGTGGGCTGGAACGGAAATCGCGTTCGTTGCCGCCGAGAGCGAGGAAATCGCCAATGACGCTCTCGGGCTTATCAAGGTCGACTATGAAGTGATGCCGTGGGTGGTCAAAGAAGACGACCTCTCCAAAGTCGGCAACCGCGCCAAACCGGCGGGCGAACAGGTCACCGGGGATCCGGACATGGCTTTCAAAGAAGCCGGTCTCACCATTCATGAGGGCCAATACGGCCTGCCGGTCATTACCCACTGCTGCCTGGAGCCTCACGGGCAGGTGATCCAGTGGAAGACCGATAACAAAGTGGAATACTGGCCGTCAACGCAGAGCGTCGCCAGCATCGGCGGTGAGGTGGCGCGCGCCATCGGTATCCCGGTCAGCGATGTCCATGTGCAGATGGAATACATGGGCGGCGGATTCGGCAGCAAGTTCCCCGCCGATTTGTGGGGAGTGGAAAGCGCACAACTATCGAAGTTGAGCGGCGGCCGGCCGGTGAAGCTCTTCCTCGACCGCGAGACGGAATTGACCATCGCGGGCAACCGGCCTTCCATTTTCGGCAAAGTGAAAGTCGGCGCCCAAAGCGACGGCACCATCACCGCGTGGCAATCGGAAACCTGGTCGACC
>DATFZA010000420.1:0-6606 GCA_035314765.1 Bryobacteraceae bacterium | reverse complement strand
CCACGGAAGCGCACGCTGAGCCGCTCCGTGATGACCACGAACTTGGAGAGCCCCAGGTCGAGTTGTGAAATCCGTGGCGCGCGGAACGCATTCCGCCCCAGGTTCCCGAACGTCTGGCTCGCCGGGGCGGCGAACGCCAGGGGATTAATCCATTCCGTTGGAGTGGACCCGCCGGCGGGCGTGAGCGACACGCCGCCGATGTAATTCGGCCGCTCCGAGCCGCTGACGGAGAACAAGCCGGGAACCGAAGAGTTCGAACGATCCACCGTGATATTGACCGGCAGCCCGGTCTGCGTGGTGCCGATCGCGCTCACCTGCCAATTGCTCAGAAAGGCTCGTGCAATCCCAGGCGAGCTGAGATAGCGCTTTCCGGCGCCCAATGGAATCTGGTACACCGCGGCTAGATTGAACATTTGGCGCACATCGTCGTCGCTCGAAGCCTTGTCGCACGCCCGGCAGAACGAGTTTTGGGGAGTATCCGATTCTCCGCCGCCAATGCTCCCGTCATTGATGGAGTGCGACCACATGTAGTTCGCCAACAGGCCGAGCCCATTCTGGTAGGAGCGGCGCACATTCACCTGCAGCGCTTCAAACGTGCTGTTGCCCACGTCGCCGCGCCAGGAAACGGCGCCAAACGCCGGATACGGGACGATGTTGGTGGGCGGAATCGCCAGGTTTGTATAGGTGGTGGTCAGCACATCCGTTCCCTTGTTGCCCAGGTAATTGACCGTCGCCAGGATTTTCAGCGGCAGCGTCTGTTGCACGGAAACGGTCCAGGCGGCGACGTAGTCATCTTTCCGGTTTCGATCCAGATCGCGCGGCGAGACCGCGCCCAAGCCTCCGTTCTCTGCATAAGTCAGGAACGGCGTCAGCGGATAGGACAAGCCGGCGAACACCGGATTGGTGCTGTTGAACGAATAGCGGTCCACCGTGTTCGAGATCGGCAGGTTCTGATCGTCGAGTTGTCCGTCGGTGTGATAGATGCCTGCGCCGACCCGCAGCACCGTGCCGCCATGCGCCCACGCCACGCCGACCCGCGGATCGATGTCGTCGTACCGAGGATGAAAATACGCATAGGTATTCGGGCAAAAGCCGCCGCAGGTCGCGAAGTCGAACGGGACATCGTTATTGTTGATGGCCTGCAGCGCGTTGAACACGTTGTAGCGGACGCCCGCGTTGATCGTCAGATTGGGGCTGACTTTCCATTCGTCTTCGGCGTAGACGAAGTACTCCGTCTTGCGCTGCCTGACCAGCGGGAGAAGCGCCGTATAAGACGCCGTGCCGGTCGCATTGTTCAGAAAATTCGTCGTGGACGTGTAAGTCAACGTTCCGCTGCTCGACGAGCCTTGGTTCAGGAACAGGCGTTTGGCCTCAAACCCGAATTTCAGGGTGTGGCTTCCTTTCGACCAGGAAATGTCATCCAGGACGCTGATCGCTTTCGAAGGATTGTCGGAGGTGGTATCGCCGCCAAGCGAACTGAATCCGGACACGCTGAACGTGTATGGGACCGGAGAGATGGTCCCGCTGTGATAGAAATCCTGGTTAATGCCGAACTTCGCTTCGTTCACCACCGTGGGCGTGAACACGTGCAGCAACTCCACAACGCCATTGTTGAACTTGGTTTCATAACCGGTCAGAGCGATCAGTTGCCCGGTCGGAGTCCTCTCCACGGCTTGGTCCGCGTTGAAACGGACGAACGCGGTCGTTCTATCGGAAAAGTGGTAATCCAGGCGGACCATCCCGGAATCTTCGTTGTCGACCTGCCTCCCAACCCCAACGTACTTCCATACGTCGGCGTTCGATGTGGCCGACGTCCCGGCAGGATACGCATTCAGGATGGGGACCAACGCCGGCGTTGCGGCGGACGCCCTGGCGAGGAAACCCGGGCTGGGAACCAGGCCGATCTGCGTGCCGTCGAGCCGCTGCCGCAATCCCTCGTAGTTGACGTAGAAGAACAGCTTGTTGCGCACGATAGGCCCGCCCAACGCCCCCCCGAACTGGTTCAGCAGAAACGGATTGGGCGACGGCCCGTTAAACGGGGTCCGCGCCTCGAGAGCGTTGTTGCGAAAATAATCAAACACGTCCCCGTGAAACGCGTTCGTGCCCGATGGCGAAACCACAGCTACCTGGCCTCCGGCGGTTCCGCCTTCCACATCCGCGCCAAAAGTCTGGTCTTTTACGTCGAACTGGTCGATCGAATCCAGGGGAATCGTCAGCCGCACGTATTGCCGCTGCATCTGGTTGAAGATGGCGGTGGCATCCACGCCGTCCAGCGTCAGGTTGTTGTCGTCCAATCCATGGCCGGCGAAACGAATGGTCCGCTGGTCGCCCGTACCGTTGTTAATAGCGCCCGGCACAAGCGCCGTAAGCGTGGCCCAATTGCGCCCGTTGACGGGAAGCTCGTCCACCAACGTGCGCTCAATGGGCGAGCCGACCGTCGCGTCCACCCGATCCAGCTGGAACAGGGATTCGCTTACCATGGCTTCCTCGGTCTTTCCAGCCACATGCAGCACGACGTCGAGAGTCCGGGTCTGGCCAACTTCCTGTTTTAGTTTTTCAGCATGGAAAATGGCGAAGCCCGGTTTGCCGATCTCGACCCGGTAAGAGCCTACCGGCAGATCGGCCAGCGTGTAGCTGCCCTGGATGGACGTTTGCGTCTCGCGTTGCAGTCCAGTCCCCGAGTCAGTCACCTTGACCATGGCTTGGGGAACCCGGCGACTCTGCTCGTCGGTCACCGTCCCGGTTAGTGTCGTGCGCGCCACTTGGCTGCTGGCGAGCACCGCTGTAAGACCTAGGAACACACAGGTTCTCAGAATTTGGATCGCCGCAGTCATCCCCGCAGCATAAATCATGATGACTACAACTCGATGAACCTCAAAGCGGGAACAGCAGATTTTTGGACTATTCATCAAAGAGCCATCGATTTCTAATCGTTTTGTGTTGGTTCAGGTTGAAATCACCAGGGTTCACGTGATCGCGGCCATCCTGCGCGTCCTGCTCAATCACGTAGGGGGCGTATTGTATCGGCGTACTGGCTGGATGCGGTCTCTGCATTAACAAGATTGTTATTGTTTTGATGTTAATACTACCGTCACTTTCGCGATTTATGATTAGCTCTTCAGCGACCTCAAGCTGCATGGCCGATTCTCGGTCACATACTTGAAGAAACCGAAAGAAGGAGAACGATTCATGTCCGCGACAACATCTCGCCGACGTTCTAGCACAAACTTTTTGCATCTGCTCGCCGGCCTGCTGGCTACTGGGCTAAGCGTTCCGACGCTCCTGGGCCAGTCCGTACCGTTCCCAACCTACTCGGTGGGGGCGAACAGTAAAGTGGCGAACGGTCCGAACTACCCCTCGAGCTTGTCCAACCCGTGGGTCGTCAGTAGTGGCCAGATCATCACCCCCGCCGGAATCCCGGTCTACCTCGGCACCACAACCCGTGCCAAGGCTATCGCGCTGAACCCGAATACCCAAACGCATACTGCCGCCGTCCTGCAAATGGGCGCCCCACAGGCTGTCACGATTTTCAACACCCAGACCGGCGCTGTTGTGCAGACCTTCAGCACGCCATACATGTCAGGTACCACGGCTAAGAACGATTCAAGCGGCAGCCACAACGGCATCGCGTATACGCCCGATGGCTTGCACCTGCTGTTCAGCCAAGACGGCGGTTTCAGCGGAAACGGCGGCAGCGTTACAGTGGCCAGCGTCGATCCGAACTCGGGCATGATCACATCCACCGGCGGCTCAAGCCCGTTCCCCGCGCGAGTCGCTGTTCCGCTCGACGTCGACAAGAACGGCAACCTGACAACCGTTGTCTGCTTCTATAACAGCCCTCCAGGGACCACGGGCAGCGCAATAATTCCGTGCGGCCAGACCGTCTCGATTGTCTCGGATGGCCAGTCCACTTCGTATCCCATGGGCGTCGCTATTTCGCCGGATGGCAAAACCGCCTATACCGTGCTGGACAACAACAATACCCTGACCAAGATCGACCTGACCGCGGCGACACTGGCGCAGGGCGCGGAGATCCGGGTCGGTAATGTGCCGCACAGCGTTGTGATCTCTGCGGATGGCACGACCGCCTATGTCTCCAACGAGGCCGGCCGGATCGCCTCAGTGGAAGACTTTCAGGGATACTCCAACGGCACCCCGGTCGTCGCCGACTTTCCGACCGGCTCCACATCCACTGGCACGGTCTCCGTGGTCAACTTGGCTTCTTTCGCGGTCACCGGCAGCATCTCGACCGGTCTGCATCCGACCGGCATGGCGTTGTGGGGCAAGTACCTGTTGGTCGCCAACGCGTATAGCGACACCCTCTCGGTCATCGACACCACCAGCAACCAGGTGGTGAACACGATCAACGTCGGATTGCCTTTCGGCGCACCCGGCGATTCCGATCCGGCCATCGGTGCCGGACCGAACTCGATCGCTGTCGATTCCAGGACTAACTTGGCCTACGTCGCGCTTTATAATGCCAACGCTATCGCGGTGGTCGACCTCAACGCCTCTGCCGTGACGGGCCTGGTTCCGGTGGGCTATGCGCCCAGCTCGGTTGTGCTGGATACTGCGGACAACGCGCTGCTCGTTGCCAACGACAAGGGCATTGGCACGACGGGCTACGGGGTGGCGGCGCCTCCGAAAAATTCGGGCGAAAATTCGTACCAAACATCACACGGCGTGACCGCCTTGGGCACCCACCAGGACCTCGGCACCGTAAGCATTGTGCATCTGCCGACACCGTCTGACTTAGCGTTGATGACGCCGCAGGTCTTTCGGAACAACCACTGGGACCTGTTAGAAAATATCTATTCTGCCTCGGGCGGCAGCCCGATTACCCCGCCGGTCGCCATCCCTGAAAAGATTGGCGCTCCCTCGAAGATCAAGCACGTCTTCGTGATCATTCGTGAAAATCGCACCTACGATCAGATCCTGGGCGACGTGGCCGGCGGCAACGGCGAACCCTCCCTGGCAGTTTTCGGCAACAATGCAACCTTCGGCGGCGTCACGCCCAACGCGCACGCGCTGGTGCAGCGCTTCCCGCTTCTGGACAACTTCTACGACCCGAGCCGCCAGTCGGCCGACGGTCACAACTGGATTGTCCAGGCCATGGCGCCCTACTCCGACGACGTCCAGTCGCCGGACTGGCTCCGCGACTACCCCTCCAACGGCGGCGATGCGATTGCCTACCAGAAGACGGGCCACCTGTGGGACAGGGCTGTACAGGCCGGCGTCTCGTTTAAGAATTACGGCGAGTACATCGAGTACAACAGCTTCCTGACGCCGACCGGCTCGACCAAAGAGCCGCTGTGGATCGACTTCTATAACGACGCCATGGCTTACGAGTCCGGCATGGAGAGCCAACTCTACAACTACAACACGGTCGCGTCGCACTCCCCGCTCCCCAACCTGATATACAACACGGTCCAGAACTACCCGCAGTTCGATCTCGGCATTCCCGACCAGTTCCGCGTCGATATCTGGGCGCAGGACTTCGCCAACGACGTGGCAAACGGCACGGTACCCCAGTTGGAGTTCATGTGGATCAGCTCTGATCACACCGGCGGCCCGCCGTCCGCGCAAGCCATGGAGGCCGATAATGACCTGGCCCTTGGCCGTTTTATCGATGTCATCAGCCACAGCCCCGTTTGGTCCACTTCGGCGATCTTCGTCGAGGAAGACGACGCGCAGGACGGCGTCGACCACGTCGACGGTCACCGTAGCCCGGGCTATGTCATCAGCCCATACGTCATGCAGCAGGTGAACCATGATGGCGCCGGGGCTGGTGTAACGGAGGACAGCACCTTCTACACGCAGGTAAATATGACCCGCACGATCGAGCAGATCCTCGGCTTGCAGCCCATGAACCAATTCGATCTCGTAGCCTCGCCGATGAAGACGCTCTTCATCGACAACCCGCCTGCGAGTAATTTCCTGTCGTGGACGCACGTGCCGAACCTGACACCGCTGACTATGGGCGTTAGCCAGACTCCGACTCAGCCCATCCCGGCCGTGGACCCCAGTGGTGTTCACAGGCGGCGTGGCAGTGCCGTCCAGGCTAAGGCAGTCCCGAAGGAGACCCAAGAGAGCCGTCAGGTTAAGGCTCTCAGGGCTGGCTGGATGAAGATGAAGGCGCAGGTCTTCGCCGGCAAATATCACACGCCCGACTCCGAAAATCCGGACGTCGTCAACCACCTCGACTGGTACGAGGCCACCGGGTTTACGCGGCCGTATCCCGGCGAGACAAAGGTTCTCCCCGCGAGCGCCTTCAAGAACGTTGCAAACATCAAAATCGACGACGACGACCGGTAAATCGCGATCCCGCTGTAAACGCCCTCTCTCCGAGCACCGGGGGAGGGCGTTTTTGTTTACGCCTCAAACGCAAAGCCGCTACCGGCCTGAGGAGGTTGGGCAAACGATTACTGGCGCACTCTCTCGCATGCAGTGTGCCAAGAGAGGAGAGTTTGCAAGCCGCAACCTTTCTCAAACGGGAGAAACCGGCTACTGCTTGACATGATGGCGAGTCAGTAACACTTGAGGGAGCTTCGCGGTGTCTTCGAAAACATAAATAACACCGGCGCCGCTGGGTGAAAGCTGGCGGGA
>DATFZA010000419.1:0-7648 GCA_035314765.1 Bryobacteraceae bacterium | reverse complement strand
TCCCGTATCACGATTGCTATTGAATACCCAATAAGCAATTGCCCCGCCAAATTCGGGGCGGCTTCCTTCTTACGACTCGATCCGAAGCGCCCCGGCCTTCGCTTTGTCTCACTCATCGATGTTTGTCCGCCGGGACGCTTCCGATAGAGATCTAACGTCATCCGGCCCAAGCTTCCTAGAGCGGTCGATTGGTCAGTGGATTGCGAGACCTTCAAGTCCATGTCCAGGTTGCAGGTGCAGGTCTGAAAACGAGAATGGGTTGTAGGCTTAAGTGGTGCTTGCTTCTCATTTTTCAAGAAAGTGGCCCAATCTGAGTCGGTAGCTCCGGTGCGTTCGAGTTCATTTCGATGTTGCCGCACGTCTGGCTCGAAACGCTGCAACCCGGGCTCTGGTGCCGCATCCTCTTTCAGTGCACCAGCGGCGGCGATGCCCCTTGGTCCGGTCGTAGAACCAAAGAACGCATTCCTCGCCTTCGCAACGCCGTACCAAATCAAAGTCCCCATTGGCCAACAAATCTGCGATTGCCTCCGTTACCGGCGCAAGATATTGCTCGGCGCTGCGAGCCAGATAGACACGCTCGAGATCTAATCCGTCCCGCCGGTTTTTTAACTGAAGCTGGCTGGTCGCGTTGGCGAGGAACGCGTTCAGCTCGTTCAAACGAACGCGTTCGCTCGCTTTCTTCTGTTCCACAGCCCGCAACGCCAGAGTGCGCAGATTCCGAGCAGTGCGAAGTAGCGGCCCCGGTTCAAGAGGCTTCTGGAGCAACGGCAGGGGAACGTTCATTCTTCTGAGCCACTCGACGACGTTTTCGTCGCTTTGCAGCGTATCGGCGAGGACACCTTCGTGCATACGCAACGTGTTGAGGAAGTTGATCGCAAGGTGATCGCCGACAAAATCCAAGCTGCCCTTCCCGCTATCGTTCGCCTTCGCACTGGCCCTCACGTTTCCTCCGATCGTCACGTTAGAAAGAATCTTCGTCCGTTACAAGGATGCGCCTGACTCCAATCTAGCGGATGTGGATAGCGGGTTCTCCCGTTCCGGTGATTAAGTGGAACGCGGCTGATGCACTGACTCCATGCACCGGGGTCAAGCTGGTGGAGGCTGTTCTGTTGTTCAATTCAGAACACCCGCGGGCGCCGCTAAATTTTTCGCAACCTGCGTCCCGCTAGAATCATCAATTCTCATTGTAACAGGTAATGTGAACGTTTACACGTTACTAAGACTGACCAATTCGAGTCAAGGAGGCTCATCATGAATCGCAGATCGTTTCTCAACAGCGCCGCGGTGTTGGGCGTGGGAACTTCATTCCTCGCCGAAGCAGCAGAAAAACGGAAGGAGAGCACCGGGCGGGCAGTCTCGATTCCGCAGGTGTCAGTCCGGTTCGTTGAAGCCGACGGGATCAACGTGTTTTACCGGGAGGCGGGTGCCAAGGACTCACCAGTGATCTTGCTTCTGCACGGGTTCCCAACTTCGTCGTTTCAATACCGCGAGTTGATGCCGCTGCTTGCGGATCGGTATCGCGTGCTCGCACCGGATCTTCCGGGCTTCGGTTTCACCGAGGTGCCGGCATCGCGGAACTACCGCTATAACTTCGATAATCTGGCCACGACCATCACTGCCTTCATCGGCAAGATGCAACTGGAAAAATTCGCTCTGTATGTGTTCGACTATGGAGCGCCGACGGGTTTCCGGATCGCCATGGCTCATCCGGAAAAGATTAGCTCGATTATTACGCAAAATGGGAACGCCTATGAGGAAGGGCTCGGGGATGCCTGGTCGCCGATCCGGAGATATTGGCGTGACCCAACCGTGGAGAACCGCAACGCCTTGCGCGAAGCCCTCAGTCCAGAGGCCATTAAGCAGCAATATGTGGAGACGCCGCATCCCGAGCTTGTGAAACCAGAAGGTTACACCCTCGACTCCGCATTGATGTCGCGGCCCGGGAATGTCGGGATTCAACTCGACCTGTTTCTTGATTACGCAAACAATGTGAAGCTGTATCCGGCGTTCCAGCGCTACTTCCGCGAACAGAAACCCAAAACACTGGCAGTGTGGGGCCGCTTTGATCCGTTCTTTATTCCGGCGGGAGCGAAAGCCTTTGGCAGCGATAATCCGAACGCCTCGGTGCATCTAATCGACGCGGGTCACTTCGCATTGGAGACTCACGTACTGACGGTTGCTGAGGTCATGCGGGACTTCCTCGCAAGCTGAGGAAGCCAC
Organism: Bryobacteraceae bacterium; assembly: GCA_035314765.1. Lineage (GTDB taxonomy): Bacteria > Acidobacteriota > Terriglobia > Bryobacterales > Bryobacteraceae > DATFZA01. The sequence continues at coordinate 5,428 of DATFZA010000419.1, read as the reverse complement.
TTTGCGCTCGATACCGCCGCGGATCGGATCGCGCAACTCGTCCGCGGATTCGTAAAATAACTGCGGAGTCTGCATGTTTTCGGAAAGCTCTGAGTGTAATCTCTTCGTGCTTTTTGGCGTACCGTCCAGACTCCCTCGTGGACCTGCCCACTTTGTGAAGGCACGATGATCTTGCTCGAGCGTCTGCCGTTTTAGGCTTCGTTCAACTCGTCTTCTGACCGGTAATCCGCTTTAGCGAGAAACGCCCGATGGTTAGATCTGGGCGGATCTTGAGTGGATGGCCGGCCACTCGGAAACACCTCGGTCTGCGCGACGTGGACCCGTCAAGAAAGGGTGAGACACCTGGATTCCTGGCGAGAAAAACAGTCTGTCCCGCCACCGACCGGGGCAGAAGCCAGAAAGGGCGGTTCGGGGAGCGCTCCTATGCTTAAGTGAACCGTATTGTCGCTAACAGCGACCGGATAGCGCGCGCAGGCCAAGTGAGTCCCCGCCCGATGCGGAACGAAACAGAGTTGGTGATACCACTAATCAGATTCGAAAACTCCAGCTCGCGCTCATAGAGAAATTGGATCTGCTTGTCGCGGCGAGCCAACAGCGTCTGAATTTCGAGATCGTCTTCTTCGGTGAGCGTCGTCCCTGCATGAATGTGCGCGGGGAGAGGGCGCTGATAGTAAACGGTTGCGTGACTGGGCGCAGCCTGATTTGCCGGCCGGTCTTTGGTGTAAAAATAAACCGCAATCGAGCGACGCGACACGCTTTCATCCGCCGGCAAGGCAATACGGCGGAAGCCGTGCCAGGAATTCTCAGTGGTCTCAAAAATCACCGCGCGATTGGCGAGTGGGAGCACAGTGCGCACGTCCTCCGTCCCCGTCGCCCAAGGATGCCGCGCCAGCTCGAGCGACCCTCCCCACTCTTCTTCCCAGCGATCGTTGAGATAGACAATCAGGTTCAACCGGCGGTGGAAACGGGTCGACGGGTGATAGTTGAAATCTACGTGAAAGTCGAGTTCCTGACCGTCGAGGTTTTCGTGCGTGCCCCCGCCCAAGTATTCAGGATCGTAAAGCAGAGCCGGGATACCCGTGATGCGCCCGACGAGCGACAGAAAGGCCGGCTCCTTCAGCAAAGCGTCGAAGCGCGCGTACGCGGGACTGATGTCTGAGAGCTCTGAGACGGCCGCTTTGCGTCCGGTTTCGCCGCGCTCATTGACTGAATACTGTTTCTGAAACGGCGGGAAATCGGCGATTAACTGGGCGCAAAACGCCGGGTCGAGGAAGCCGTCAATGACCACGTAACGGAACGGCTGAGCGTTGCTGAACTGCTGGCGGAGCGACTCAACCTGCTCTCTGCTGGAAGGATTGAGTACTTCGAGAGGCATTCTAAATGGAACAGTACCAAATTACTCCACTCAAGAGCCCAGGAGGACCGGAATCAGGATTCCCACGCCCAGGACGAACATCCAAAGTCCGGGCGCCGGGGTGTTGAAGGGCCGCCGCAGCCGTTCCTCGCGGGCAGCCAACCGAGGATCGAGCAACAGCCAGGCCTCGTGTCGCCGCTCGAGCAGATAGAAGACGCTCGCCGTGACCACCCCATAGAGAAGATGACCAACCAACAGAGGCAGCAACGCCTGCGCCGCCTCTATCCTCCAGTCGCAATCTCCCGTGAGGATACGAGGCAGCAGCGTGAGCGAACCGGCAAACCACCAAATCATTCCATACAGCATTCCCCAGCACATGCCCGAGCCCAGGTTCGGAGCTTCGCGCTGAAACAGCACGCCATAGGTGCAGCCGATGCCGGCGCTGGCGACCATGTTTACAATGAATCCGAGCGCCGCCGACGTTCCTCCGGCTAGCACGGCCAACGTAGGCAAGTACCCCGTATAGAGCAGCATCAAACTGAAAAGCGAACCGCCGGCAAGACTCGCGATGGCGCCCGATCTGAGCGAGTGTAAGGTCCGCACGCCGGGACCCTCGGGCTCGCGGTTGATGGGGTCGGACTCACTGAAGAACCGAACCCACAATCGGTCTACGAATCCGTAGACCAATCCAACAATCAACCCGTACAAGATGTGGCCGACCAGCGATCCAAAATGGTCGGTGGCGCTGCCATAGGACCAATCAGGCCCGGTGCGTGCGATCGCCGGCAGCAGGGTAAGCGGGCCTATGAACCACCACATAATGCCGTAGCCGGCGCCCCATCCCAGGCTCGAGCCCAGTCCACGCACATCCCGCTGGAATAGTAAGCCGAAACCTGCCCCGATGACGATGGCAAAAATATAGTGCAGCGTCTGGCTGGGATTGGGTAGACCCTCGGTGAGAGGATAATAATCTCCAGCCGACGCCCAGCGGCCGAATACAAAAGCGCTGATGGCGCCGGCCAACCCACCCACAAACAGAGCGCGAGAGAAGCTGAATTCACGTTGCCTGGAGCGCGGCTTCAGCGTGGAGAACAGGCCGAGCGCCAGACCCATCGGGACTCCAAAGCAGACGATGTATGCCACCAAATCCGGAAAATGAGAACGCGCGGCGCCGAGCATGGCAGTTGACCCCGTGGCGCCGGACCACAAGGAAGCCACGCCCGCTGGAATCGCGAGCCACAACAAAAAGGCGTAGCCCAATCCCCAGACGATTCCAGCTCCTGGCGTGGGACAGCGTTCCGCAAAAAGAAACCCGAAGAGCGCGCCGTATAAGGCGCCCACCACCGGACCGGAAAATGGGCTGGCATGCCCGGTTGCGGAGAGGACCAATCCGGCCAGAATTCCCGTAACTGCGCACACCAAGATGGAAGCTTTCATAGGCCGTTCTCTCTCACTTGAGGTCGATGGTTTGCACGATGTCGCGCGGGAAAAAGAGTTCGGCGGTCCAGTCGATCAGGACTCTGATTTTGCGTTCCAGCCCGGGGAGCTTGGAGACATAGACGCCGCGCCACATAATCCACGCCAGCAGACCGGAGAATCGCACCGATTTGGAAACCGGCCAAGGCAGGTTCAACTCCGCGCAGGCCGTTTGATAACCGACCACGCACAGGGCCCCGATCGAATTGAAGTGGAAGGGCCTGAGTTTGCGGCCCTGGATCGCCGCTTTGATGTTGAGGGCCAGCACACGCGCTTCCCGGAGCGCGAATTGAGCGGTGGGCGGGCACGGTTTCAGCGTCTTGCCATCCTGTACCGCGGCGCAGTCGCCCAGCGCCCACAGCCCCTGGCCCTTGGCGACGGCTAAGGTTGTATCCACCACTGCCGCGCCCCGTTTATCGAGTTCCAACCCTGCCTCGCCCAACAACGGATTCGGACGCGTTCCCGCGGTCCACACCAGCGTGTTGGCCGGAATCTCGCGATTATCCAGCACTACCGCGCCAGGCCGCGCGTCCATCACGCGGCGGCCGAGTTCAAAGTGAACGCCTCGCGCCTGCATGCTCCGGCGGGCGAATTCTCCCAGGGTTGGGCTCAACTCCGGAAGAATTACATTCCGTGCGTGGACCAGCGTAACATTGACGTCGTCCTTCTGGAGGTGCGGATAATCGGCCAGGATTCCCCGGGCAAAATCGTTCAGCGCGCCCGCCAGCTCCACTCCGGCGAAGCCTCCGCCCGCGATCACAAAAGTAAGCGACTGGCGCCGCTGTGCCGGATCCGGCTCCCGATCTGCGCGTTCAAACATCTCGATGACATGGTTGCGAATGCGAATGGCATCCAGCAGGCTCTTGAAATCGAAGGACTCCTTGCGGACGTTTTCATTGCCGAAGTAGTTCGAGACAGACCCCAGGGCGAACACCAGGTGATCGTAGGCTACCTCCTGGTCCGGACCTCCGTAGGCGGAAGACACCAGCGCACAGCGCTTTTCGGTGTCGACCTTGGTCACGGTTCCCCGGATGACGTCGGTGCGGCGCAGGCTGGTGCGCAACGGGCTGCTGATGTGCGACGCCTCGAGACTCCCGCCGGCCACTTCCGCCAGCATCGGCGTAAACAGCAGCGCGTTGCCTTCGCTGATCAGCGTAAAGCTGACCGAGCGGTCAGCCCCAAACTCATTCTCCAGGTTTTCGGCGGTGGTCATACCCGCGAAGCCGCCGCCGAGGATGACAATTCTGGTTGTCTTGGTTTGCGCCGCTGGCGCTGGCGGCCGCTCCGGTCCCAGCATCTTTGAGACAGCGTAGACCACCAATCCCAGGACGGCTCCGTACAATACCCAACCTACAAATTCGGGAAATAGACGGCGCAGACCGTCGGTGTCCCAGGCTGGACTCTGTCCGGACGCAACGGGCAGTAGGATGACGCTGAACAACACCCAAAGAGCGATCGCCAGAACTCCGGCGGTAAAGATGCTCTCGACCGAGGCGAAGCGCGCGGCGCCGAACAGCACACCATAAAGAGCGCCAACCATTACGCCGAGCAGCAGACTGAGCAACACATGGTGCAACGTCAGCGCGAGAGCGATGCTGGCGACCGCACCGGCGCCAACACCGGTCAGGGCTCGCCGCGCAAATCGGTCCATAGCAGGTATATACCTCCATTAGGAAGTTTATTCCCGGATATGCTGATAAGTTGCACACGACCTTTGAAACCGCACGGCTGGTGCTTCGTCCGCTAACGCCGGACGATATCGAATTCATGGTGGAAATGTGGACGGATCCCGGCGTACACCGCTTTATTGGCGGTCCGAAAACGCCGGAGGAGACCCGTCTGAAGATACGGGACGCCATGGAACACCAGCAGCGGCACGGGTTTGCGCGCTGGGCGGTGACGCTGAAACTCAACGATGAATTGATCGGCCTATGCGGGCCAATGATGAAGCTGATCGGCGGAGTGAACGAGGTGGAGTTGGGATACGCCTTTCCGCGGAACTATTGGGGCGCCGGTTACGCGACGGAAGCCGCCCGCTCGGCGGTGGAACATTGCCTGCACCGTCTGGGCCACCGGCGCGTGGTGGCGATCATCCGTCCGGAAAACCACGCGTCTATCCGCGTGATCGCCAAGATCGGCATGCATCTTGAGCGCTCGGTGGAATGGGACGACGGGCCTGTAAACCTTTATGTCATCGAGAGGAGTTGAGCGGCGATCGGCAAGTCACTCCGACCGTATCTAACGGCACTGCCCTTTGTCTACTTCGCACGGGGTGGTCTCGAGCGGACTTGCAGGCCGAGAGCGTGGCCTCAAGAATCCCGGCGTTCTCGCCGATGAACTAGAAGTGGCCCGCTGCGTCATTTTTCTCCTGCTCTTCGCGGGCACCTCTTTTGCAGCCACCGTTTCGCAGGCCCGGACCAGCACTTGGGTCGATGAGCATTCCTGCGCCACTCCCCAGGCCGTTTCCAGCTTCCCCAACACCCAGCGCCAGGTTTTTTTCTGGTTTCTGCTGCAACAAGTAAGGGCTGGGGATCAACTCAAGATCGAGTGGATCGAGCCCGGCGGTACCGTTTTGACCTCGGCCGATTATGGCGAACT
>DATFZA010000418.1:0-3716 GCA_035314765.1 Bryobacteraceae bacterium | reverse complement strand
GGCGCGCCACAATTTAGCCCAGCCCGTCGGGTGCGGGCTGTACTTGCAGCCCGCGATAAGAAAGGGCTGGGTCCCGGTCGCAACAATAGCAACGGAGCGCCGTAGGCGCGGCACATACCCATCGCACGTGTGGGTCTTGGGGTTGTTTGCTGGGTGTTTGCGTAGGAAGCATCTGCATTTCACACTGCTCAATTCTTGCCCAACGTTATCCCTGCGGTCTCTCCGCCGCGCCAGAAAAAACAGGTCTCAGAAAAAGAAAGACCGCCCTTACAAAACCGAGAACGGGGTTCCCAAAATCGTTCTCGCGGATCACGTCCGGGCTACCCGCCAGAACTAATCGGCAATGCGGACTGTATCGATTTTTCCGCGTTCGTACCAGCGCTTGTATGTGAACCAGATGAGTGTGGGGCAGATTAGGATTGCGATTATGGCGGCAAGGAAGACGGGGCGGGCTATGCCTCGGAGGCCAGACGCAATCAGGAAGACAGAAGTGGCGTAGGTGATTGCGAGTAACAGAATTACGCCCGCTCCAGCCACGGAGTGCAGAGTGATGCGCTTGGTGTCGTTGGTTCCACTGGAGTGCAAGCCCACAATAGCGAGCGGCTGAGACCAGAGAAGGACAAAAAAGATTCCGAGCGCGATTTCCAAGCCGCGAATGGGCGACGAGAACGATTTCCAGCCCAGAAGCGCGCCGTAGCTCAGAAAAACCGGGAGCCACACCAAGTAGCGGATTAAATTCACCTTGGCTACGACGCTGGTTACGTCCCAATAGGAAATCGGCAGCGCCGCGAAAGCCGGTTGCAAGGTGGTGGAGTATCGCACGGTTTGCAGGCCCAGCCATTTCCCGCCGAGCACCGGCAGCGCAATCATGCAGGCGATAGCCCCAATCGCCCCTCCGATCCGCGGATCCACAAGCCATGGCAGCGTCAGCAATCCCACCGCTGCGAATTTACAGGCCAGGAACCAGAGGCCGCTCCAAGGTGCAGCGACACCGCCGCAGAGAAACTCCGCCACGGCTCGATCGCGTGCGTTAAAGGTGCGGTTAACGAGGCGTTCGAGCCAGCGAGAACTTTTCCAGTCAAAGGGACGCAGCGAATGCGAGACATCGACGCGAGAAACCTGTGGCGTGTCTTGCGGACGCCAATCGACATCGTCGCGGTTCTCGGTTTCCGTTTCTTGTTCTTCTCCGGTTTGTCCCGCGATGGTCTGCAAGGGATAGACGAGTTCGGCTGCGGGGTACCCGTCGCGCAAGCGACGGAAAGCCATCGGCAAGAGGCCGATGAGGAGCAACACCGGAAAGAGCAAATACAAAAAGCGCGAATCCCGACCGAGGACAGCGCGTTCGAACATAAAAGGAACCCAGGAAGTAGGCAGCGGCAGCAGCATTGGTTGAACCGAGGAAATCAACTGAGGCGGCAGGAAGAAAGCAACGAAGAGCAGGATATACATGCCAACGCTGACGGAGCGGAGCCAGCTCGGCAAGCGCAACTGGGTCAGGATAACAACCAGACTGAGAACGGATACCCATTGCAACGTCGCGGCGACAGCGGCGGCCAGCCAGCTGACCACACCGAGGTCGCGCACTACCACCAGGTAGCCGAATGCCAGCAGCGAAGCGAGCGATACCAAGAGCGTGGAGCGGAATGCCCTGCGCCATGCGAAGCCAAAAAACTCGCGGTCCGTAGCGGGCGTGTGCATGAAATACGCCAAATCTCCGGAGCGATACAGCACACCGTTCAAAGCTCCGGCGCGCCAGATGCTCGTCGCCGTGCAATAGAGAACAAGCAGCGTCGCCGGCACGGGTTGATTGTGCCCTCTGATGAAGATGAGCGTCGGCAAGAGCAAGTAAAGGAAGGCGAGCGATGCTACGCGGCTGCGAGATTTGCTCCACCAGCCTTTTCGCAGGCGCTTGTATTCCTTCCAAAGAGGCCTGGAGGAGCGCAACCGCGCACGCGCCGCGGCGCGAATTTGGCGCGCCAAAGGTCTGAAAGATTTCACCGTTCTTCCTCGCGCAACTGGCGAAACACGTCCTCAAGAACTCCGCCGTCGCTCCCCGGACGGACGAACAAGTTTGCCACCGCGTCAAATACTCGCAATTGCCCGCGATGAAGGAGGAACACGCGGTCACAAAATTTTTCCGCAACTTCCAGAATCTGAGTGGTGTACAGAACGGTGCGACCGCGCTGGACGGCGAGCCGCGCCTGCAGCTTAAAATAGCTGATGCCGCCGGGATCCATTCCCGAAGCGAACGGCTCGTCAAACATCCACAGTTCCGGATCGATGGTGAGCAGCGTGGCCAGAGCAACTTTATAAACTTGTCCGCGGGAGAGTTGACCGACGGGAGTGTCGATGGCGGCTAGGACATCCAGTTCGGAGAGGTGCTCGGTGGCGGCGGAGGCCAGTTGCGCGCCATCTTTACGGTACAGGCCGAGCATCATGGCCAAGTGCCGCGCAACCGTCATTTGCGAGAAGACGATGGGGAAATCTGGGAGGAAGGCTAGTTTTTCGCGGAGATCGATGCGTCCACGGTTAAAGTGTTCGCCATCGTAGAGGATGCGGCCGCTGTCGGGGGCGGCGATGGCGGAGAGGCAGCGCAGGAGCGTGGTTTTGCCGGCGCCGTTAGAACCCAGGACGGCGACAATCTGGCCGGGCGCGATGGTGGCGGTTACGTTTTCGAGGGCGCGGAGTCTTCCGAAGCGTTTGGTTAGGGATTCGAGGGCGATTTGCATTGGTCAAGAAATATCGGGTTTGCCGGGTTAAGGCAATGGGAAATCGGTCTTCGGCGGGGGATACGAAGAGAAAGCCGGAGGGAACCGGGGAGAGACGGGCCAGCGCTCCGGTTGAGCCCTCGTCCCCAGGAGTTCGTCCATCGCATTGACCGCTCGGACGATGCGAACGCCGCGCTTGTGGAAGTACTAGCAGCTCTCAAATTGTCATCGTCGTGCGTTGCGTGAGTGGCTCCTAGCCCTGCAGCGGGCTAACCTTGCTGGTCTACCCCATCGGCGGTACTCTTGCCCAATGCGACCCCTTCGCTATTCCATCAACGTCACCTTAGACGGGTGCTGCGATCATCGTGCAATCACACCGGACGAAGACTTGCATCGGCACTCGGCCGAGATCCTCGACCAGGCCGATGCCCTCCTCTTAGGCCGGGTAACTTACGAAATGATGGAGGCAGCGTGGCGCCCGCCGGCGCCGGCGGGAGCGAGGCCCGATTGGATGGAACCCTTCGCCCGCACGATCGACGCGGCAAAGAAGTACGTCGTGTCCAGCACCCTTTCGAGGAACCCGGACCGGGTCGATTGGAACGCGGAGCTCGTGCGCGGGGATCTAGGGACGGCCGTTCAGCAGCTCAAGCAGGAGTCGGGTAAGGGACTGCTCGTGGGCGGCGTAAAGCTTCCGCTGGCGTTGGCGGAGCTGGGATTGATCGATGAGTACGAGCTCGTCGTTCACCCCAGGTTAGCCGGCCACGGGCCGGCGTTGTTCGCGGGACTATCGAAGCCTATAGACTTGCGGCTCGTGAGCCGCCTGGAGTTCGCCTCGGGGGCGGTGGCGATGCGCTATGTGCCAAGAAGGTAGCCATTGGGCCCATTGGACTTGTTAAGCGCCAGTCTCAGCGAGTTACAAAGCTACTGCTGGCGGGTGACCGCCCCCTTTAGGCCGTGAAGCACCTTCCGGGGTGGCCTACCCTTTCCGGTTTTTGCAAAGGGTGGGTC
>DATFZA010000417.1:0-7433 GCA_035314765.1 Bryobacteraceae bacterium | reverse complement strand
TTACGGCAATCAACTGAGGCTGCGGCGGCTTAGGCGGTTCGACCTTCGGTTTCTCGGGTGGCGGAGCCGGCTTTACGACCGAAATGACAGGTGGAAATGCACTCGAGGGACCTTCCAGCCCACCCAGTACGCCTGGCGGGTCTCCCGGCGGCGCAAAGTCGAGGTGCGGCATCGGTTTTGCGCTCGAATGAGACAGATCCAAGCGGAAGATGACCGGCGGATGGGGGGTTGACCTCCCGGCTGCGTGACTTTCAGAAGGCGCGACCGGCCGGGCCGGTGGTGGAGCACCAATCGCCACCGGAGAACGCCAGTCCGGATGAGGAAGCCGGTCAGTCCATGCCAGCGGAATTAACAGTAATACTCCTAACACCAGTAACTCGCCAGTTAGTGAAGCCAGCAGACCCCAACGTTGCGAGCCCATGGAATTCGGGAGAACGGATTGTTCAAACACGAGTAGATAGACACCACTCGCGTCGGCCGGGTTCCCTAACTTACTCGCGCCATCCGGACAATCGCATCAACGCTCCGGTCCACGTCTTGCTCAGTAGTCCGCCAGGAAGATACGCTGATACGCATGGCCGGTTGCCCATGCCAGACCGTACCGCCGCACCAACAAGTACCTTCGTCCTGTATGCGCCGGATCACTTGCGGAGTGCGCGGCCCAAATGACACCAGCACCTGATTGATCGCGACTTCGTTTAACACCGGAAAACCAGCGGCAGTCAGTTTTTCGGCAAAGCGCGTTGCATGGCGGCAAGTGCGTTCAACTAACTCCGCCAGACCGTTCCTTCCGAGGGAACGCAGCGCCGCCCAAACTTCGATACTCCGTGCGCGCCGCGAAGATTCCGGCGTGTAATGCATCGGTTCGCGCGCATCCCCTGGTATCAAGTAAGCTGCGTCGGTCAAAGACATGGCGATACGGAGAGCGTTGTCATCCCGCACAAACGCCAACCCGCTGTCATAGGGAACATTCAGCCATTTGTGCGCATCGGTCGCCCAGGAATCGGCGTTGCCTAAGCCCGCTGTGAGATGAGCGCGCGCCGGTGCAGCCGCCGCCCAGAGTCCGAATGCGCCGTCCACGTGCACCCAGGCATCTTCTTTCCGGTTGCAAATCTCCAGAGCGGGATCGAATGCGCCGCTGTTGACGTTGCCCGCTTGAATGCAAATGATGGTTGGCCCGCTAACGCGCGGCAATGCGGAAGCGATCATCCGGCCTTGCGCGTCGGCCGGAACGACGACCACGCGATTGCGTCCGAATCCCACCAGCGCCAGAGCCTTTTTCATGGAGGCATGCGCCTCTGCTCCAACAATCACCGTGATCGGCGGAGCGCCAAATAACCCATCCGCTTCCACGTCCCAGCCCGCGCGCGCCAGGAGACAATGCCGGGCCGCGGCCAGGCACGAGAAGTTGGCCATGGTTGCGCCCGTGACAAAAGCGCCGGCGCAATCAGCCGGCAGATTCAAAACGCCGCGCAACCAATCGAGCGCAATGTCTTCGAGCGAAGCCGCCACCGGCGACATCACGCGCAACGCAGCATTCTGATCCCACGCCGCCGCGAGCACGTTCGCGCCGAGTGCGGCCGGCAGCGTCCCGCCGTTCACAAACCCGAAGTAGCGGCCGCCGGCGTTGACGACGGTAGCGGGAGATCCGACTTGGTCCAATAACGCCAAGACCGCGGAGGGGTCTTCTCCATCAAGTGGCATTTTGCCGCCCAGTTGGCCCAGGCGCGCGATGGCGTCAGCGCTGGGAGCAACGGAACGTGCCTCGATGCTATCCAAGTAAGCGCACGCGCGATTTGCCGCGTCGCGCAAAACAGATTGCCGGTCTTCCATCAGACCATGGTCGCGCACCGAACAAACTCGCCCGTGAAAGGTTTTGTCCCCTGCCGCACTCAGGCGCCAGGGGACACAGCTACGATAAATTTAACCGAAGGAACTCGGACGGGATCCCGCTGTGTCGCGCGTCCGCTTCTGAAGCCATGACCGCTGCCCTGTCACTTTATTCTGCGAGTCGACAGTCCAATTAGTGGGTCAAGTCGTAAACGAAATAATTCGCGGCGATGCGGTAAGCCAATGACGCCCATTTTTCCGCGTAGCGGGGATCGTCGGCCCACTCCCAGGCATCGCCGAGATCCATGTTGTGACAGATGGCGACCATAATGCGCCCCTTGTCATCTCGAATGCAGCGCCAGTGCGGTATCTTCCCAGTCTCGCCGTCCTCGTAGGTAAGACCGCTCTCGAAATACTGCGCTCCTGGCACCTGAAAGCGTTCCTGCAAATCGAATAGCGTGTGAAAAATCGGATCGTCATCCGGAATCTCTTCAATCGGCCGATTGGGAAAGACCCTGCTCATGCTGCGCGTGAAAGTGTCCCACTCCCTAACGCCGTGATAAGGTTCGGTGCCGTGAAAGTCGTCGCACATGAAAAAACCGCCGCGCAACAGATAATCGCGCAACTGCGCCGCTTCCGTTTCGCCCAGATCCCAGTGCCCGACCTCAACCCCATAGAGCACCGGCCAGTTGTAGACATCGTCGGTGCCGTCGAGCGTCACCACCTGTTCAATAGAGCGCGTGTCGATGCGAGTGAGCCGGCGGATGCCTGCCAGCAAATGGCGATCCGAGCGCGGGTAATCCATGGTCCAGTAGCCAGGAAAAGGACTGCCGTCGCGCATGGCAAAGCGAACATGGTCGGGATAGCCGTAAATATCCGGATAACGGAGCCGCGCGCGTACCCACTCCGTTTTCTCTTGCCAATCCGGTGGCTTGGGAAAATTTTCATACTCGATCGCGGGATATTCTTTGAAGGGCCTCTGCGCGCGAAGGACGCCCCATGCGGAGAGGATCGCCACACAACAACAGGCGAAAGTGACGCGAAATCGCATGGGCTGCACGCAGGCGCGATCTCAGAATAGCATGGCAAATGAGCGTGATATAGAGCCGCTGTACTTACTCTGAAGGGCTTTGGGTATAGGCCCTGCCGGTGCGAGGTGCGTCGGGACAAAGAGCGCCATAGATGGCACGGACAAGCTACAGGTGTAGCTTCGACGAAATCACTGTCGAATGCTATTTGGGTTCGGATGGCGTGGAGCAAGATTGCTCAGAAGGGTCGCGAACATTCGCGTCTCCTCAAGAACAGGAGAAATCTCGTCCGCGAGACGAGCGAAGTGGTTGTCGTAATCAGCACGCTGTCGCTTTTCCTTCAATCGCAGCGCGATCTGCCCGAGGTTCAGGCAAGTCGGTTCAGGGCTCTTGGTGAATAGATTCCACAATTGAAGATGGGAGGATTCGCCCTTGACTGTCACAAACCCATTGCCGCTCGCTCGCTCCAACGCGAGATGGAAGATGTAGTAATACGAGCGGCTGATGGCCGTGCGAAGCGCTCCATCGTCCGAGGAGCGGCTTCCAAGCTCTTCGGCCAAGCGAAGATATTCTGACCAATCAAAGCCAGCGCTAGCCATTAAACTAACTCGTAGGTAAACGTGAGGTAGCCGGATGCTTGGCGAGAATGCGCGATCCACCACTCATCGTCGAATCTAGCAAGGGCTGCCTTTACCGCCGAAACGGTCCCAGGCCACATGACAACGGCGTAGAGAGTACGCGACCCAGACTCGTCAATAGGCGCTCGCAAATTGAAGATAGTATCAGCACCGAAGTAGGCTCGCAAATGGTCTGCGGCTTCCAGGAGAATTTGCGGAAGGGTGCGATGCTCGGTGAGGAACGTCACAACCGACGGATCGGGAGGAAGTATGAATTTCCTTCGAAGCTCTTTAAGTGCGGAATTGTGTTCGGCCTGGAAGCCGCGCATTCTCTCTGGGATCGGGAAGAGCGAAGCTCCTTGGGCCGGTCGTTGTGGGAGTCCGGACCAGCCGAATACCTCATCGTGAAAGACCTTAGGCGTCGTTTGAATGGAATTGTTGCCCGACTCTTGCCGCTGATCTTGCGCGTTCATGACACATCCTTCTCCTTGACCCCTATTATCTCAAGCAACTCTTGCTCATCTTTCGATAGCTGGTCTGCGATGGCACCGAAGGGAATGTCACCGGCGAATTCTCTCTCGAGTTTTATGAAGATGGCATTTGCAACGCTCGCCGAGCCGTCTATCGTCACTCGACGATTTGCCCACTTTACGACGGTAGCCGCGGACTGGATGGTATCGGATTCCAAAGTAGCCAATTGCGTCGGCACAAACGGCCGCAGCAATTCCATGAAAGGAATTGCGCGTGGCTGAAGGTGCAGGCCGACAGCAGTTTTTTTCATTCCCAGCACGACTCCGCCCAATTTTGTCAATGGGTTGACCGCCGCTTCGAAAATGGTTACCGTCTCATCGGCCAAGTGCCACGCCACGTCGTCACGCGAGAATCTGCATAGAGATGCACCGACGAAAAACGCGACACGCTTTTGGGGAACCCGAAACATGACACCTTGCTCGGAGTTCTTTCCTGAGTTGAGCACTTCAATGTCGTCAATTTTTGCGTTCCATGGCAATAGCGCTTCGAAGATGCCTTGGACGACGTGGGCGCGATCTGCTAGCAAGCGGATGTCCGCTTTTTCATAGTCTATCGTCACCTCAAGAAACGAAACCGGTATTGTTACGAGCTCAGGCATTCTTATCCGTGATCGATTCTACCTCTTATTATCGGCAAGAATCGGAAGCAGAAGAGCCAGACTCCGGCTTAGGTCATAGATTTCATTGGCTTAAGCAACTATAAGGAGCTTTGGGAACTGAGACCTTGGTGGCGAAGGTGGGGGTCGAACCCACACGTACAGTGAAGTACGCCAGATTTTGAGTCTGGTGCGTCTGCCAGTTCCGCCACTTCGCCAATGGCCTTCTTATTGTACCGCCAAACGCAGCTTGTCCTTCGCGAACTCCACGGGGTTCTTATAAGACACACGAATCGACGACAGGACCTCTTTCTCTTTCTCGGTAATCGCCGGGGCAAGATGGCTCAGCAATAGCCGCATTGCGCCGGCGGTCTGCGCGGCTTCACCAATCTTGCGCGGCGGGGTGTGCAAGGCGTACAACTGACGCGGAGACTCGGGCGGATCGAGAACGACACAGTGGAAGACCAGCAAGCTGCAGTGGGTTGCCAGGCGCTCGATGTTAGCGAGCGCCGATACGTCCATATCTCCGGAAAAAACAATGCTCTCGCCTTTGTAATCGATCCGATACGCCACGGACGGACAATCTCCATGGTGCGTGGCGATGGACCGGATCTGCACGCCATCCTTATTCACCAGGGTTTGCTCCTTGGAATCCAGCCCGATCGGCAGATTCATGGTGGCTATGTCCTCATCGGCGCCGAACGTCTTCTGGTACGCCCAAGCTCCCTTGGCGCCAAACAGGAGATTCACGAAATTGGCGGTGCTGGGGAACAAGCCGGCGCCATCCGGACCAAACACCGCGAACCGGACGGAGGGCGCCTCCGCAGTGAGCGCGCGGGCCAAGACGATCGCCGGCAGATCGCCGGTGTGATCGATGTGCAGGTGAGTGAGTAGGATGGTATCCACTTTTTCCAGATCCATATCGAGTTCGCCGATACGCAGAGATGCTCCCGGGCCGGCGTCGACCAGGATGCGTGGCGTACCGTCCATCAGAACCACGTAGCTGGAGCCCGCACGTCCAAACGGCCGCGGTCCTCCCGAGCCCAATACCAGCAGTTCGAGGGCGCCCGCACGCGCTCCCACGCAAAAAAAGACCAGCAAAGCCGCCCATTTCGTCATGCCAAAACCTCACGCAAACGTCGCTCCAGAAAACGGCGCTCACTGTCATTGGTGACCAGCTCCAGCGCCCGCTCATAACTTTTCGCCGCCTCCTCTGAAGAACCGATGCGCCGAAGCAGATCGGCCCGCGCGGAATGCAGCAGGTGGTAATTGTCGAGATCGCCTTCAGCAGCCAGTGCATCGACCAGCGCCAGCGCGGGCACTGGTCCGCGCGCCATCGCCACCGCGACCGCGCGATTCAACGACACGATTGGTGACGGCTGAAGGCGCTCCAGCACGTCGTAGAGGCGGAGGATCTGCGGCCAGTCGGTATCTTGCGCCCGCGCCGCGCGGCAATGCAGCGCCGCGATCGCCGCCTGTACGGCAAACGGGCCCGGCTCTCCCTGTAACGCCTCATCCACCAAGGGCAACGCTTCGCCGATCTGCCGTTGATCCCAAAGGCTGCGATCCTGCTCTTCGAGGATGATGATATCGCCAGACTCATCCAGCCGGGCATCGCGCCGCGCGTCGTGAAGCAGCATCAAAGCCAAAAGGCCAGTCACCTCCGAAGGAGGCGGCGACAACAACGTTCTCACCAGGCGCCCCAGCCGAATCGCCTCGGCGCAGAGATCGGTCCGGAGCAGCGAACTACTCCGAGTAGTCGCGTAGCCTTCGTTGAAGATCAGATAGATCACGGTTTGCACAGCGTCCAGCCGTTCCGGCATGTCGTTGGCGCCGGGCACCGTGTACGGAATTCCCGCGTCGCGAATCTTGCGCTGGGCCCGCACCAGCCGTTGCGCCATGGTTGGGGCTGGCACCAGAAACGCGCGGGCGATCTCGTCGGTTTCCAGACCGCCCAGAGTTCTCAGCGTCAGCGCAACCTGTGCTTCGGGCGCGAGCGCCGGATGGCAGCAGGTAAAGATCAGGCGAAGACGATCGTCGGGGATCTCCTCGAGGTCATAATCCGGCTCCTCCGCGGTCTTGCTCAAGGTTGCGTAGGATTCAACCTTTTCTTTATGGAGCTTCGACCGGCGTATTCGGTCAATGGCCTTGTGGCGCGCCGTCTGGATGATCCAGGCGCGAGGAAATTCCGGGACACCCGACGTTCGCCACTGATCGACGGCCGCTGCAAATGCTTCCTGTGCGGCCTCTTCGGCCACCTCGAAGTCGCCCACCAGATGAATCAGAGCCGCGACGATACGGCCCCAATCGGAGCGGTAAACGGCGTCGACAGCCTCATCGGAACCCTGACACATGAATTGATGGTAAGAAATTATGTGGACGGTTGTCGATTCGGTCTTCCGCCGTTCGACTTAGACTTTACGATGGGAGGAATGTGCCATGCAATATATGTTGCTGATTTACTTTGAGGAGCAATCGCTGAGCGAGGATCAACGGGAGCATTGTTACGCGGAGTCCGCTCAATATGCGCACCAACTCAACGCGAAGGGTCAATACCTGGCTGCTGGGCCGTTGCATCCGACATCCACCGCGACCAGCGTTCGGACCAACGGCGGCAAGAGGGTGGTCACCGACGGGCCGTTCGCCGAGACGCGGGAACAGCTCGGGGGCTTTTTTGTGATAGATGCCAAGGATTTGGACGAGGCGATCGAGATTGCCGCGCACCTTCCGGCAGGCCGTTGGGGCACGGTAGAGATCCGGCCCATGATCGAGGTTTCCGGTCTGCCGGAGAAATTAGTTTCGCGTCCTGTCGATCTGGCTACGACGGGTTCG
>DATFZA010000416.1:0-6569 GCA_035314765.1 Bryobacteraceae bacterium | reverse complement strand
ATGCTGGCGTGCCCAGCGCGAACGTGCTCGACAAAGAAGCGGCGGCGGGCCATATGTCTTAATGTACGATTCTTAGATACCGATTCTTAACAAACTGAGTTGACCACGATGCCAAGCCTACCCCCACCCACGTCCGCCGACCGTATCTCCCGGGTTATCTTCCAGTACGCCAGCGAGATTGCCGCCGAGGCTGATCTGGACCACCTGCTGGAACTGAACGCACGCCTGGCGCGCGATATCACTGGCGCCGACCGCTGCAGCATTTGGCTGGTGGACGAGCATTCGCGGGAGCTTTGGACCAAGGTGGCGCAAGGTGTCGGGCAAATTCGCATTCCGCTGACGCAAGGCATCGTCGGCGCGTGCGTCGCCGCCAACGCTCCGATCGTCATTAACGATGCCGCTTCCGACCGGCGTTTCCAGAACACTGTGGACGCGCACAGCGGCTACGTCACGAAATCGATTCTGACGCTTCCTCTTCGCTCCAGCGAAGACACGGCGAAGGTGATCGGCGCGCTTCAGGTGCTGAACAAGCCCGATGGCTTTAGCGACGCGGATGCGAATCTGCTTGGTTTGGCCAGTTCCTACACCGCGTCGGCTCTGAACCTGCAGCGCCTGCGGAAAGAAGCGGAAGAGGCGCGGCTGCTGCACCGGGAAATCGAGATTGCCCGGGACGTCCAGAGCAAGTTGTTCCCGCAACACCTGCCTCCGGTTGCGCGCGTCGAGTACGCGGGCTTTTGCCGGCCGGCCAAATTCGTGGGCGGCGATTATTACGACTTTCTTCCTACACCCGATGGTTCCTTCGTGTTTACCTTGGGCGACGTGTCGGGGAAGGGAATCGCCGCGGCCGTGCTCATGGCCAGCATCCAGGCATCCTTGCGCACGCAGATGCTTAGGCCTCCGGGCGATCTGGTCCAGTTAATCGCCGAATTGAACCGCTCCGTCTTCAATTCATCTACGCCCGACAAGTACTCGACGCTGTTTTGTGGCTGGATCGATCCGGCGCGGCGCAGGCTGCGCTACGTCAACGCCGGACAGGTGCAGCCATTGCTGGTGAGAGGCAAGACGGCCCGGCAACTCGAGGTTTCGTCCATGCCCGTCGGGTTGATAGAACACGCTATCTATGAGCAGGCCGAAGTGGAAATCCAGTCCGGAGACCTGCTGATCGCGTACTCCGATGGTGTGACCGAAGCGATGAATCCAGCCGAAGAACTGTGGAGCGACGCTGAGGTTAACCGCATTTGCTCGCGCTATACGGGTACGGACGTCATTGAAGCGCTGGTTCGCGGTGTGGACATGTTCGCTAACGGCGCGGAGCAATCCGACGATCTCACCGTGATTGCCATCAGCATCCGGAGCTTGTAAGTGATCGGCCATCTGCGCGGAACTTTGCTCGAGAAACATCCCAACCAGGTTATGTTGGAGGCTGGCGGCGTTGGCTATGACGTCATCATCCCGGTGTCGACGTTTTCGGCCTTGCCGGATGCCGGAGCGGAGATTCGCCTCCGCATTCACACCCACGTGCGCGAAGACGCGCTACAACTATTCGGCTTTGTCACGCCGGAAGAAAAAACAATTTTCGAACGGCTGATTGCGGTCAGTGGAATTGGGCCGTCACTGGCGATCAAGGTACTTTCGGGCTTGGCCGCTTCCGATCTGGTCACTGCTATCCGGAGCGGCGACGTCGCGCAGTTGGTGCGAATTCCTGGCGTGGGAAAGAAGACCGCCGAGCGAATGGTGCTGGAGCTGAAAGACAAACTGGAAGGCGTTGGAAGTATGGCCGGCGCCGGTCCCGCGAGCAAGCCCGCGACCGTCTTTAGCGCGGTGGAACAGGACGTGCTTTCCGCGTTGGTCAATCTGGGGTGCAGTCGCGGCGACGCCGAAGCAGCGGTGAAAAAGGCCAAAACAGAATCGACCTCGCATGATTTTGAGCCGCTCTTCCGCCGCGCGCTGGAATTGGCGCGTTAACCTGAAGCTACATGCGCGAGAAGGGCATTGTTTCCGCCGGCCCGCTGGAGGGCGAGCGGCAGTTTGAAGCCGCTCTGCGGCCCCAGTTGCTGGCGGATTTCACTGGCCAGCCCAAGCTCAAGGAAAACCTGGCGATCGCCATCGAGGCCGCCACCAAGCGCGGTGAGGCCATGGATCACGTGCTGCTCTACGGTCCGCCCGGGTTGGGGAAAACCACGCTGGCCAACATCATCGCATCGGAACTCGGAGTGGCCTATGAACAGACTTCCGGGCCGATTCTGCAAAAGAAGCTCGATCTTACCGGCGTCCTGACCAACATCAAAGCGCGCCAGGTGTTTTTCATCGATGAGATTCATCGCTTGATGCCCGACGTGGAGGAGATCCTATACTCGGCGCTGGAAGACTTTCGCATCGATATTCTGATTGGCGCCGGTCCGGGGGCGCGCACGCATTCCATGACCATTCCGCGATTCACGGCGATCGGCGCCACCACGCGGCAAGGCTTGGTGAGTGCGCCGTTGCGCGGACGGTTCGGTTTGGTTCTGCGGCTGAATCACTATGATTTTCCCGAGCTGGCGCGCATCGTGTTGCGTTCGGCGAAACTGCTGGAAGTTACCATCGATTCTCCCGCAGCGGAAGAAATCGCGCGGCGCAGCCGTGGCACGCCGCGCATCGCCAATCGTTTGTTACGGCGGGTTCGCGATTATGCGCAGGTGCGCGCCGCCGGCCACATCGAAGTCGAAGTGGCGACCGCCGCGCTCGATCTGCTGGAAGTGGACCGCTATGGCCTGGATGAGATCGACCAGAAGATCATGCAGACTTTGCTGGTGAAATACGGCGGCGGACCGGTGGGCGTGAACACGATTGCGGCTTCCATTGACGAGGAGCCGGACACCATTGAAGAGGTCTATGAGCCGTATCTGATGCAGTTGGGCTTTATCGACCGGACGCCTCGCGGGCGCGTGGCGACCGATCGCGCGTTTGAATATTTCCAAGTACCCCGCGGGCGCTTGCGCGGCGGCGTGCAGAACACACTTTTTTGAAAAGACCGTTTTGAAAACTGCTTTTCTTTCGCTTGGCTCGAACCTCGGCGACCGCACGGCGAATTTGCGCCAGGCACTGGCCGCGATGGAGGCGGCAGGCGTGCATGCAATCAAGCAGTCATCCGTCTATGAGACCGAGCCGCAGGATCTGCGCAATCAGCCCTGGTTCCTGAATCTGGTGGTGCAAGTGCAAACGACGCTTTTCCCTCTGCAATTGCTGCATTTGCTGCAAAAAATCGAATTGGCGTTGGGGCGTAGGCGCGCTCAGGCGAAAGGACCGCGCAGCATCGACATCGATATCCTTTTGTTTAGCCGCTTCGTCGTCGAGAGCGCTGAGTTGGAGGTTCCGCATCCGCGCATGCACCTGCGCCGCTTTGTGCTGGAGCCGTTGGCCGAGATTGCACCGGAAGTTCGCCATCCGGTGTTGCGAAAAACCGCGGAGGAATTGTTGGCGGGATTGTCCGGCCAGAAGGTTGCGAAGACAGATATTGCCTGGTAAGAGAAGCGAATCACCCCTTGTAATTAAGTAACAGCCGGCATATGATTGTCCGGAATATCGCTGACGGGAGGTGAATTCGTGAATTGGCGGTTGTTGGGCCTGGTCGAAGAAAACTACCGTGAACTCCGCCAGACTAAACTTCGTAATTTCTTGCGTCGAACGGCTAAGCAGCCTGGAGGATAGGGACCATGACGAAACTAACCGAATCGGTACCGCCAAAAACAATTGCCCGGTGGGTCCTCCTGGCAGGCGTGAAACGTCATCTGACACGTACCAGCACTCCCCGGTTGCAGATGATCATTTTGGTACTGGCGACCGGCTCGGTGGGCCTACTCACCTCGGTCTGCCTGTTGCGTCTGCACATGGAGATGATGGTTCTCCGCTACGTCGTTTCTGTTACTGTCGCCTATGGAGCATTCCTGGCGATGGTTTGGTTGTGGCTAGTTGCCCAGCGAAGGCGCTGGCGGCGAAGAGCGAGGGCCGGCTCGTCCTTGAGAATGAGCGGAGGAGCGGTCCCCTCGGCAGCAGCACCGTCGAAATCGAGCTCCCTACTCGACTGGCTGGAAGTATTGGATATCTTTGATGGAGACCACCTTATCGGCACGTTGCTGGTGGCCGCCGGGGTAGTCTCGATATTTTTTGTGATTTGGAGCCTGATTTCCACGATTGCGCTTGCCCCGGAGTTCCTCGCCGAAGTTTTTCTCGATGGCGTCTTCAGCGCAGCTCTGTACCGCCGGCTGAGCCGGATCGAGCACCGGCATTGGCTGCAATCCGCCTTTGCAAGAACCAGAGCGCCATTCCTGTGGACTCTCTCATTCTTCGCCTTTATCGGAGTAGTTGCGCACTACTACGCCCCCGAAGCGATTTCGATTGGAGGCGTTATCCGGCATTTGACTGCGCCCGATCGGTAGAGCGTCACTCGGCTAATATAAGAGGCGATTATAAGAGGTGCGCCGATGCCGACCGATCAACCCATCAAAATTGGTCCGCTCAAGCAGAGCGAACTCGAAGAAGCCGACCGGATTGTCCGGCTGGCGTTTGGAACCTTTCTGGGATTGCCGAATCCCCTGGACTTCATGGGGGACCGCAATCTGATGGCGCCGCGCTGGCGATCGACACACGTCAAGGTGATCGCGGCCCGCCAAGGGAGCCGCCTCATCGGATCGAACGTCGCCACGCGCTGGGGATCGTTTGGGTTCTTCGGCCCCTTGACCGTGCTGCCGGAATATTGGGACCGGGGCGTGGCGCAGCAACTGCTCGAAGCCACCATGACGGTTTTCGATAAATGGGGCCTGCGGCACAGCGGGCTGTTCACGTTCCCGCAAAGCGCCAAGCACGTGGGATTGTACCAGAAGTTCGGTTACTGGCCGCGCTATCTCACCGCGCTGATGACGCGCACACCGGAGGCGAACCCCTCGCCTCCAGTCAAAGGCGCGAATTCGACAGCGCGCCTATCGATCCTCACCAAGAGCCAGCGTGAACAAGTCATCCAGGCTTGCGGGAAACTCACCCATGGAATTGATAAAGGATTGGATCTCACTGGTGAAATACGCTCCGTGCTTGCGCAGCACACCGGCGAGGTCGTGTTGACCTACACGCGCAGTGTGTTGGACGCTTTCGCGGTGTGCCTAAACGGACCTGGATCGGAGGGCGGCGAGAAGACCTGTTACATCAAGTTCGGCGCGGCCCGCAGCGGTGTCAACGCGGGTGCCCGTTTCGATAAATTGCTGGATGCTTGCGATGCGTTTGCGGCCTCGCTCGGAGTGAAAATAGAGGCTAGCGTGAACCTGGCTCGCGAAGATGCCTACCGGCGTATGCGCGCCCACGGATACCGGGTGACCATGCAGGGCGTCGCCATGCAACGTCCGCACGCGGACGGATTCAATCGGGCCGATGCCTACGTGATGGACGATTGGCGTTAAGGGCTGCGGAGTGGCGCGCTTGGTCCGATTTCTTCACCGGAGCTTGGAAATCGCAAAGAGCGTGACAAAAAGCGACATGGCGCATACGGCGCACGTGATAAGGAACGGCAGATCCACTCCAGTCTCGGTGACCGGCCGCGCCGCGAAGTCGCCGGCGATGCCCGTCCACCAATAAGCGAACAGCCCTATGTCCATCACCGTGTGGCCAATCATCCCTGGGACGAGCGATCCGCTGGACCAAGCGAGAAGTCCCAGCAGTATGCCTGCGCCAAACACGATGGGGACCATCCCTACCGTAGCCCAGCCTTTCGTCAGATGGACCAGCATAAAGAAGATTGAGGAAATCAGAATGGCAATCGGCGCGCCGTGGCGCTGTTCGATGGGGACTTGCATGTAGCCACGAAAGCCGGTCTCTTCGCAAATTCCCGCCGATGTTGCGGAGACACAGACTGCGAGCCACCGCAAAGGCAGCGTGGGAATGAAAGAAAAATCATAACCCTGCCGGAATGCCGCCATCGGAAAGGGCATCAACCGGAACAGCAAAACAATGGAGGCATGAACCGTCGCGGCGAAAAAGATCGCCGCAATAACGCCCCACGACCACTGAGTGGGCGAAAGCATGCCGCGGCGGAACCACGTGGCGCGGGTGGTCTGCATCGTGCGGGGCGGCCCACCGCCGGCCACCCACCAAACATAAACCGCAAGGAATATCGACTCGGCGATCGCGGCGAACGGCACGCCAACATTCAGAACTAACAGCGGCCACACATTGGCAGCGGGCAGGGCAACAAGAAGTCCGCAAATGATGGCCCGAAGCACGGTGGGCAGCTTCTTCCAACGACCGGACGCACCAACGTGGGTTGTCATCGAAAAGGGTGGCCGATTCGCCTGCCGCTAATGGCGCCCAGGCGCGCGGCGGAATTCCCATTCATCAGCGTAGCTC
Source organism: Bryobacteraceae bacterium (assembly GCA_035314765.1). GTDB lineage: Bacteria > Acidobacteriota > Terriglobia > Bryobacterales > Bryobacteraceae > DATFZA01. Next base: position 197 of record DATFZA010000416.1, on the reverse strand, counting down.
CAGGAACCGTCGGGCTGGCGGTCATGATTAACAAACCGATATTCGTCCGCACTGATTTTAGTCCAGACCTGCCGGAGTTCGCAATCGACACCGATCATGGTCATGCGGCCTTCGAAGACGATCTGATTTCCACGGCAACCGGGAGACCGGAGGATGCCGAAGGCGCCCTGGGCGAGGATGTACATCCACTGTTTGCT